>NZ_MBLN01000046.1:0-173220 GCF_001854645.1 Pseudofrankia sp. EUN1h
CCACCACACCCCTTACGACGAAGCCACCGCCTGGCCCAGCCAGACCGACCAGAAGATCGCCGCTTGACAGTTAGAACCGTGGGATATCTAGGACGCGCCCCTCTCGGGTGGCGGCAGCTGGTCGCGCATGCGCCGCAGCAGTGCCTCGTGGCCCAGGTTGCGCAGGACGTAGGCGCGGCCGGACCGGCCGAGCAGCCGCGCGCGGTCCGGGTCGGCGATCAGTCCACAGACCTCGTCGACGAACGACGCCGGCTCGTCCGCGACGAGAAGGTGGGTGCCCGCCTCCCAGCTCAGCCCCCGGCTGCCCGTACGGGTGCTCACCACCGGCGTGCCGAGCGCCATCGCCGCGACAGCCTTGATGTTCACCCCGGAACCGGACCGCATCGGGTTCACCGACACCGTCGCCGCCGACACGTACTCGTCGGTGCTCGGGACGTCGGTGTACAGCTCGACGCCGGTGACGCCGCCCAGCCAGTCGGCGAGACCGGGCTCCGGCCGACGGCCCACCACCTGGAACACCGCGTCCGGGTAGCGCGCGCGAATGCCGGCCCAGCAGTTGTCGACGAACCAGTGCAGCGCCTCGATGTTCGGTGGCGTGTCGAGCGAGCCGACGAACACCAGCGTCGCGGGCGCCCGCCGGGGCTCGTCCGAGCCGGTGGCGGACGTGCCGCCCGGGGCCAGCACGTCGAGAGGCAGGAACGGCGGCAGGTGGAAGGTGGCCACGCTCGCCCGCTCGCTGCGCCAGAGGTGGTCCTCGATCGAGATGTCGCCGATCGCGGTCACCAGCGGAGAGTGGTAGAGCGTCCGCTCGGCCAGCTGGAGCTTGCGGTACTCCATCTCGTAGGCGGCGGCGCGCGGCCCGGAGGAGCTGCGCGCCAGGGCCTTGAAGAACTCCGACTCGATGTTGTGCGCCCGCACCAGGTGCGGGAGGCGCCAGATCCGGGCGATCTCCTCGCCGAGATGCGACCCCCGGTAGCTGTAGCTGATCACGGCGTCCGCCCGCGGCGGGGTGGCCTGAAGCGCCCGGCGTAGCGACCCGACCGGCCGGGAGGCGTACATGTACGGCTGCGCGCGCAGGTGGGCCAGTGGGCTGGAGTCTCGCGGCAGCCGAATCACCGCGGCACCGGGGACGGCCGCCTCATATCCCTCGACATCGAGCTCGTCGCGGGTTGGAACCAGCAGCTGCATGCGGATGCCGGCGTTCGAGGCCGCCGTCAGGAAGCCGAAGGTCTCGACCCGCCCGCCAGCGTCGGCCGGCAGGAACGGCTCCTCGACGACCACGATCCAGCGTTCGGCGTCGCTCACGGCGCTCACTGTAGCCCGCGGGCAAGTGGTGCCTACCGGCCCATCCCCTCGGGATGTTGTCCGTCCCGAGTGCTGTCATCCACGGCTCGCGGTCCGTGCGCGGGCAGGCTGGGCGACGCGGCGCGGTATCGCCGCCCGTCGGGCGGCTTTGGCTGGTGGCGCTGGATCCGCGGCGATCTCCGTGAGTGTCCGGAAACACATCTGTCCGTGTGCGGCGCGGCGCGCGACGCCCCCATCGACCCCTGGTAACCCAAGGCAGCTACGGTTACTTGTCATGGCAGGAGTGCGGGCCCTCGGCCGTGGCGCCACCGTCGCCCTTCTAGGGGCGACGACCCTTTGGGGTCACGTTCTGTATCCGGTTTACATCGGGCTGAAGAGCAGGGGTCTCACCCCGGAGACGCCGACGGACCCGGACGAATGGCCGTCGGTGAGCGTCGTCGTCGCGGCATACCGCGAGGCCGCGGTCATCGGCACCAAGCTCGACGAGCTGCTGGCCACCGACTACCCGGGCTCCATGGAGATCATCGTCGTCGCGGACGACGAGGACACCGCCACCGCGGCGCGGCGCGCCGGGGTGCGGGTGCTCTCCTCCGGCGAGCGGCTGGGCAAGGCGCGGGCCGTCAACCGCGGGGTCTCGGCGGCCACCAGCGACATCGTGCTGCTCACCGACGCCAACGCGGCGCTCGCGCCCGGGGCGATGCGCGCCGCCATGCGGCACTTCGGCGACCCGACCGTCGGCGCCGTCGCCGGCGAGAAGCAGGTCGACGACCCGCAGGGCGCGCAGGGCTTCTACTGGAAGTTCGAGTCCTGGCTCAAGCGCTGCGAGTCGGCGACGGGCGCGACCATCGGCGTCGTCGGGGAGTTCCTGGCGTTCCGGCGGGAGGCCTTCCGCCAGCTGCCCGGTGACACGGCGGTCGACGACGCCTGGCTCGCCCTGGACGTCCTCGAGAGCGGCCTGCGGGTGATCTACGAGCCCGAGGCGTACTCGATCGAGACGTCGAGCCCGACCTACTCCGAGGAGTGGGAGCGCCGGACGCGGATCGTCGCCGGCAACCTCGACATGATGTGGCGGCGGCGCGCGACCATGGCGCCGGGGGCGCTGCAGGTCACCCCGCAGCTGTGGGGGCACCGGGTGGTGCGCTCCTCCTTCGGCCCGATGGCGCATGTCGCGCTGGTGGCGATGAGTGTCCCGGCGGCGCGGCACAGCTGGGCCGCGCGGCTGTTCCTCGCCGGCAACGTCGTCGGCGCGACCAGCGCCGGCGCGCTCGCGGTGGGCAGGACGCCGCCAGGCCCGACCAGGCTCGCCGCGCAGGTGTTCTTCCTGCAGGCGGTGGCACTGGGCGGGGTGCGCCGTTTCCTGGCGCACGACCGGCCGGCGGTCTGGCCGAAGCCGGAGCGGCTGGCCCCTGCCTCGGCGGGGGCGCCCGCCCTGACCGCGCCGGGCGAGGAGCCCGCGCCGGGCGGTGGCGCCGCGCCGGCCGCCCCCACCACGCGGGGCGCCGTCGACGCGGGTGAGCCGGTCATCGGCCCCGAGGCGGCGGCGACGGGCCCGATCATTCTGCCCCCGGGCTTCGGGTCCGGGCGGATCTACGACCCCGAGGCGTTCGAGCAGGGCGAGTACAAGGGTGGCATCGGTTCCGCGCGGCCGCAGGGGCAGGCGCGGACGTACGGGCCGGCGCAGTAGGCCGGCGGCAGGAAGGCCGGACGGCGCACTAGGGAGTTGTGACGGTGACCGACCAGTGGACCACCGCGGGGGAGCACGACGCCGAGACCGCCGGGGCGAAACCGGCGGTGCCGAGGCGCGCGGAGACCTCGGGCGAGGAGCCGGGCCTGCGGCCGTCGTGGGTCAGCGACCGCCAGGCGGGCCCGGGCGAGCACGGACCGGCCGTCGACGGGTTCGCCAAGGCGGCCTGGCAGACTGAGCCGGTGGCCGATCCACAGTGGGCGTACGAGGTCGTCATCGTCAGCTTCCACAGCCGTGGTCAGCTCGAACAGATGCTTGCCGGCCTTCCTTTGGACATTCCGGTCGTCATCATCGACAACGCCAAGGGAGCCGACCGGATCCACGAGCTGGTGGCGGACCGCCCGAACGGCCGCTACCTCGACTCGGGCGGCGGCAAGGGCTTCGCCAAGGCCGCCAACATGGGCATCCGGTCGTCRGCCTACGAGTACGTCATTCTCGGTAACCCCGACAGCCGGCCGACCGTCGAGATCATCGAGGCGCTGGTCGACGACCTGCGCGCGGATCCGACCCTGGTCACCAGCGCGGCGACGATGAAGGGGCTCGACGGCAAGCCGGAGCTCGGCAACGGCGGCTGGGAGCCCACCCCGCGCAGGGTGCTGCTGCACGTCCTAGGCGCGCACAAGCTCGCGCCGTCGTCCGCGCTGTTCGCGAGGCCCGTGCCCGGCCGGGCGATGGAGCCCGACTGGCTGACGGGCGCCTGCATGGCCGTGCGCCGGCAGACCTTCCTCGACCTCGGAGCCTTCGACGAGACGTTCTACGTCTACAACGAGGACATGGCGCTCGGCCGGGCGATCCGGGAGGCGGGGCTGCGCCAGAAGCTGCGCACCGACCTGCTGGTGCCRCACGGCGCCGGTGGCTCCGGCGCGGCCAAGACCTGGATGCTGCAGATGCGCGGCGCCTCGATGATCCGGTACATGCGCAAGCACAACGCCCCGGGCAGGGTGAACGCGATGCGATCCCTGCTGGTCGCCGGTTACGCCGGCCGGACCATGTTGTCTCGCGCCCGCGGCCGTACGTCGACGGCGCAGGAACATGCCGCGTACATCAAGGGCCTGCTGGTCGGACCGCCCAAGCCCTGAGGCCGAATCGGCGGCCGGTTCCGGGTGAGCCTGAACTTCTCAGGTGAGCCTGGATTCCGAGGCGCCCGCTGGTCTCGTTGTCGTCCGCTTGTCGTCCGCTCCGCCTGGGCGGGATGTCACGTTCGAGACCGGTCGTCTCCTGGGTGCCCCCGTTGTGGAAAACTGCCGGAAACCAGGAGGTGTCCGCGGTTCGCGGTGCTCCGTCGCCGCTCGCCGAAGGGGGCGCGCCCGTGCCACCCGCGCCCGCCCACGCCCGATGGCCCCGGCGCCGCGTCCTGCCCGGGCTGCTGGCGACGGCACTGACCGGCGGGATGCTGCTGGCCCCGGGCCTCGCCGGTGCCGCGCTCGCCACGCAGCGTGGGGACGGCCCGTGGTATGTGAGCGCGCTGCGGCTCGACGAGGCGCACCAGATCTCGACCGGCGCCGGCGTCGTGGTGGCCATCGTCGACGGCGGCGTCGACGCGACCGTGCCGGCGCTTGCCGGCCAGCTGTTGCCGGGCCTCGGCATCGGCCCGGACGCGGCGGCGGACGGGCTGCGCGACGACGACCCCGACGGCCACGGCACCTCGATGGCCGGCATCGTCGCCGCCCGCGCCGTCGGGCCGGGCGGCCAGCCGACCGGGTTCGCCAGCGTGGCGCCCGACGCGAAGATCCTCTCGATCTCCACCGGCCGGGAGACCGACTCCGACGAGGTGGCCGAGGCGATCCGGCTGGCGACGGACCGGGGCGCCAAGGTGATCAGCCTGTCGCTCGGGTCCTCCGGCCCTCCCGAGCCCGGCGAGCGGGCGGCCGTGCGCTACGCGCTCGCGCGCGACGTCGTCGTGGTCGCCGCGGCGGGCAACGTCGACTCCGACGACCACGACCCGGCGGACCACGCGATCAACTCGCCGGCGAACATCCCCGGCGTCATCGCGGTGACCGGCTCGAACCCCCGCGGTGACTTCTGGGACGGCTCGGCGAGCGGCCCGCTGGCGGTGCTCGCCGCTCCGGCGCCGAGCATCCGCGCGCCCGTCCCGGCGGCGCTGTCCCCGAGCGGCGCCCAGACCGCCGACGGGACCAGCAACTCGACCGCGATCGTCGCCGGGGTGGTCGCGCTGGTCAGGGCCGAGCATCCGGAGCTGGGCGCGCCGAGCGTGATCGACCTGCTCGTCAGGACGGCGGACGACAAGGGGCCGTCGGGGCGCGACGAGTGGTTCGGCTTCGGCGTCGTCGACCCGGTCGCCGCGCTGCGCGCCGTGCCGCTGCAGGTCGCCACGAACCCGCTGCTGGTCACGCCGGCCCCGCTCGAGCCCGGCCCGCTGAAGACCGACGAGGATGCCCTGGTGGGTGCGGGCGCGGCCGGCGAACGAGGCACCGGCGCCGCCGTGCCGACACCAGCGGCCCCGGGCGCCGCGACGAGCGCCCCCGCGGGCCTGGCCGGGGCGGGCGGGGACTCGAGCCCTGGCGTGCTGGCCTGGGTGGGTGGCCTCGCCGCCGCGGTGCTCGCCGGCATGGCGGTCGGCATCGGCGCCTTCGTGGCGAGGATGGCCCTGCGCCGCCGCGGCACCCCACTACCGCCCGGCGGGGCCGCCTGGTCCTGACGGGACGGCCCGTCGCCCGGTGGGGAAGCCGATCTTGCCGATACCGGCTCGGTAGCATGGGGGAATGACGAGCGCGCTACTGGAGGAGCTGTCCTGGCGTGGGCTGATCCACGACAGCACCGATCCCGCCGAGCTGCGGGACCATCTCGACGGTGGCGCGCGCCGTGTCTACATCGGCTTCGACCCGACGGCGCCGTCGCTGACGATCGGCAACCTGCTGCCGATGACCCTGCTGATTCGCGCGGCGCGAGCCGGCGTGGCGCCGGTGGTGCTCTTCGGCGGTGGCACCGGCCTCATCGGTGACCCCTCCGGGAAGTCCGTCGAGCGCACTCTGCTGTCCGCCGAGGACGTCGCCGCGAACGTCGCGCGCCATCAGGAGCTGATGCGCGGCATCTTCGCGCGAGCCCTCGAGCCGGAGCAGATGCCGCAGTTCGTCGACAACGCGGCCTGGCTCGGCCGGCTCGGCATGATCGAGTTTCTGCGCGACGTCGGCAAGCACTTCCCGGTCGGCGAGATGACCAGGCGGGACACGGTGCGCCGCCGGCTGGACGACCCGAATATCGGCCTCTCCTACACCGAGTTCAGCTACGCGCTGCTGCAGGCGTACGACTTCCGCCGGCTGTGCGAGGACCACGGGGTCACGCTCCAGATGGGCGCGTCCGACCAGTGGGGCAACATCGTGGCCGGCATCGACTACGTGCGCCGGGTGCTGCGCACCCCGGTGTACGGGATCACCTGCCCGCTGCTGCTGCGTTCGGACGGCACCAAGTTCGGCAAGTCCGAGAAGGGCGCGGTCTGGATCTCCGCCGACCGCACCTCGCCGTACACCTTCTACCAGTTTGTGATCAATCTCTCGGACGAGGATGCCCGCCGGTTCGCGCTGTTCTTCTCGCTCACCGGCCGGGAGACGTTGGAGAAGCTGTTCGCCCAGCACGCGGAGACCCCCGCGCGCCGGGCGCTGCAGCGCCACCTGGCCCGCGAGATGACCACGCTGGTGCACGGCGAGGCGGCGACGGAGGCGGCCGAGGCGGCCTCGGAGGCGCTGTTCCGGGGGGACGTGCGCGCCATCGGCCCGCAGATGCTGGGTGACGTGTTCGCCGACGTGCCCAGCATCGACGAGCCGGCCGCCCGGCTCGAGGGGGACGGCTGGCCGGTCGTCGACCTGCTGATCGCCGTCGGTCTCGCCAGCAGCAGGCGGGACGCTCGCGAGCACCTGGGCAACGGCGCCGTCCTCGTCAACGGCACCAAGGTGGCCGACCCCGCGGCGACCCTCGTCACCGCCGACCTGCTGCACGGCTCGGTGATCCTCGTGCGCCGCGGCCGCCGCGAGTGGCGCGTGGTCCGGTTCTCCTAGGCGGCTGGTTCGCCGGCGGCGTGAGCCCTTACCGGATCCGCCACCGGCCGGCTCGTGGTCCGTGCGTTGTCTCCCGCCCGGGCCGCCGTGGGACGCGTCGCTGCCGGTGTCACCCTGGCCACCAGCAGGTCCGGTGCCGGCGACCGTCGTCGCTGCCGCGCAGCGTGATGGTCTCGCGACCTGGGCACCGCTTGGGGGGCGGCGGTCGCGGCGGCCGTCGCGCCGGTCGGTACGGTTCTGGTCGGGACATCGGCCGTGCCCTGAGCCAGCGGCGCGCATCCGTGGTGGCGCGTGTCCGGACATCCGGCCGATGTGGAGTAACAGCCCAGCGGGCCGCGGCCGTCCGGTCACGTGGCTGGGGGGCATGGGGGCCGCGGCGCCCTGGAGTAGCGGGAGGACTCGCGCATGAAGGTGCTCGTCACGGGCACGGAGGGATACCTCGGCAGCCTGCTGGCGCCCGAGCTGCTTCGCGCCGGCCACGACGTAATCGGCGTCGACACCGGCTACTACAAGTTCGGCTGGCTCTACCGGGGCACCGACCGGACCGCGCTCACCCTGGACAAGGACCTGCGCAACCTCACCGTCGAGGACCTCGCCGGGGTGGACGCCGTCGTGCACATGGCCGAGCTGTCCAACGACCCGCTCGGCGCGCTGGCACCCGACGTCACCTACAAGGTGAACCACCAGGGCTCGGTGCGCCTGGCGACCCTCGCCAAGCAGGCCGGTGTCGAGCGGTTCATCTACATGTCCTCCTGCAGCGTCTACGGCGTGGCCACCGGCGAGGACGTCACCGAGCGGTCCGGGGTGAACCCGCAGACGCCGTACGCCGAGTGCAAGGTGCTCGTCGAGCGTGACGTCATGCCCATGGCGGACGACACCTTCTCTCCGACCTTCCTGCGGAACGCGACCGCGTACGGCGCCTCGCCGCGGATGCGGTTCGACATCGTGCTGAACAACCTGTCCGGCGTGGCCTGGACCACCGGCGAGATCGCGATGACCTCGGACGGCACCCCGTGGCGGCCGCTGGTCCACGGCCTGGACATCGCCAAGGCGATCAAGTGCGTGCTGGCCGCGCCGCGTGACGCCGTGCACAACCAGGTCTTCAACGTCGGCGACAGCTCGCAGAACTACCAGGTCAAGGAGATCGCCGACGCCGTCGCGAYGGTCTTCACCGGCTGCAAGCTCTCCTTCGGTGACAGCGGTGGGGACAACCGCAGCTACCGGGTGAACTTCGACAAGATCCACGCCGAGCTGCCTGGCTTCTCGTGCGACTGGAACGCGCTGCGCGGCGCCCAGCAGCTGTATGACGTGTTCTCGAGGATCGATCTCGACGAGGCGACGTTCACCGGTCGCGGTCACACCCGGCTCAAGCAGCTGCAGTACCTCATCGCCACCAAGCAGCTCGACGCCGACCTCTTCTGGACATACTGATGATCATCACCCCGACCGAGATCGACGGGGTGTTCATCGTCGACGTGGAGTCGTTCACCGACGAACGCGGTCTGTTCGCCCGGACGTTCTGCCGGGACGAGTTCGCCGCCGCCGGGCTCGCGGTCGACGTCGCCCAGTGCAGCGTCGCCTACAACCGGCGCGCCGGGACGGTCCGCGGCATGCACTGGGCTGGCGAGCCGGTGCGCGAGACGAAGCTGGTCCGGGTGACCAGGGGCGCGCTGCTCGATGTGATCGTCGACACTCGGCCCGGCTCGCCGACCTGGCTGCGCCACGTCGCCGTCGAGCTGACGGCGGACAACCGGCGGGCACTGTTCATCGACGCCGGCCTCGCTCACGGCTACCAGACCCTGGCGGACGACACCGAGGCCACGTACCAGATGAACGTGCCCTTCCAGCCGGGCCACGACCGGGGGCTGCGTCACGACGACCCCGTGCTCGGCATCGACTGGCCGCTGCCGGTCAGCGTGATCTCCGACAAGGACCGGTCCTGGCCGTTGCTGGCCGCGGATGCCGCCGCCGCGGAGGTGGGCGTCAGGCAGGCGTAGCCACCTTCCGCGTCCCGGCCGGTACCGGGCGAGTCGCCCTTGTACTCGGCATGTGCCTTCCCGGGCCAGCGAGAGACGGGCGATACCATGACGTCGCGAGAGGGTCCAGGCCACACGCCTGACGGGCGCGCGTGGCTCGCAGGTCGTGCCCGTCAGTTAGTGGGATCGTCACATCTGTCTGGTCGGATAGTCGGCGGATGCGGCGCTCGGGCCAAGGGTCCGGGCACCGCGAGGCCAACCTACCGGTCTCGGCCGAGCGCCGAGCCGTAAGACGACGAGCAACGAGACCGAATGTCCGGCCGGGCCACCGAGCCGGGCCCACAAGGCAGGGGAGCGCATGGCAGGGGAAGCGGCCGCGGCCACCGAGGTGACGACRTGCCGGTCGTGTGGGGGCGAGCGGCCAAGGCTGTTCCTGTCGCTGGGTGCGACGCCGATCGCCAACCGGCTGGTCCGGGCGGACGCGCTGGACGCCGTCGACCCGAGTTTTCCGCTCGAGGTCGGCTTCTGCGAGAGCTGCGCCCTTGTCCAGCTCACGCACGTGCTGCCGGCCGACCAGATCTTCGACGAGGACTACCCGTACTTCTCGTCGTTCTCCGACATGCTGGTCCGGCACGCCGAGAAGCAGGTCATCGACCTGATCGAGAGCCGCAACCTCGGGCCGGACAGCCTGGTCGTCGAGGTGGCGAGCAACGACGGCTATCTGCTCAAGGCGTTCGTCGAGCGCGGAATCCCGGTGCTCGGCATCGAGCCGACGCCGGGCCCGGCCGCGGCGGCCCGCGAGATCGGCGTGCCGACGCGGGAGGAGTTCTTCGGCGCCGAGCTCGCCCAGCGTCTCGTCGACGAGGGCCTGCGCGCCGACGTGATCATCGCGAACAACGTGATGGCGCACGTGCCGGACCTGAACAGCTTCGTCGAGGGATTCTCGATCCTGCTCAAGGATGACGGCATCGTCAGCGTCGAGAACCCAGGCGTGCGCGCGCTGCTCGAGCACACCGAGTTCGACACCGTGTACCACGAGCACTTCTGCTACTTCTCGACGATCGCCGTCGAGGCGCTGATGCGCCGCCACGGCCTCGAGCTCGTCAGCGTCACCGAGTTCCCCGAGCTGCACGGCGGGACGCTGCGCTGGCGGGCGGGCCGGTCCGGCGCCGCGGCGCCGGATGACTCGGTGGCGCGCGTGCTGGCGGGCGAACGGGCCGCCGGGCTGGACTCGTTCGAGCGATACGGCAGCTTCGGCGCCGAGGTCCGCGAGCTGCAGGACCAGCTGCGCGCGCTGCTGGCGGACCTGAAGGCGCAGGGCAAGACGGTCGCGGCCTACGGCGCCGCCGCGAAGGGCGCCACGCTGCTCAACTCGACCGGCATCGACACCGAGCTGATCGACTTCGTGGTCGACCGCAACGTGCACAAGCAGGGCAAGTACATGCCGGGCGCCCGGCTGCCGATCCTGCCGCCCGAGGCCCTGGCGGAGCGGCAGCCCGACTACCTGCTCCTGCTCGCCTGGAACGTGAAGAACGAGATCATGGCGCAGCAGGCTGAGTACGCGGCGCGTGGCGGCAAGTTCATCGTCCCCGTGCCGCGCCCAGTCGTCCTGTAGGCCGCGGATGAGGACCACGAGGCGGGCCACCGTGTTCGCCGGCCTCGAGGAGCGGCCCGCCGAGTGCCCGCGGCGCTGGCCTGGGGAGCGCGCGCACCCCCACCACCACGCGTCGGCGCAGGCACCCGCGTCCCGGCCGGTCGTCACCGTGCGCGGTGCCTCTCCGTGACCGACCTGGACATCGAGGACGACCGGGAGCGGCCCCGGCGTCCCCAGCCGGACGGCTCACGGCGGGACGCTCCCGCGGGCCGTCCCTGGACGCCCGAGGTGGAGCCGCGCGGCGCGGCGGCGCCCGGGCCCGCCGCCGGGCAGCGGCCGCCGGCGCCCGCCGGCCCGGGGGAGCCGCCGCGTGCCCGCGGCGACGACGCGCGCGCCCGTGATGACGTTCACGCCCGTGATGACGTTCACGCCCGCGACGACGCCCGCCCCCGCGACGACGATCCGCGGGCCGGACGGCCCGTCCGGCCGGGCGGGCCCCGCCGACCCGCCCAGGTCGACCCGCCCGAGCCACCTCGTAATCCTGACCGGCCGGAGCCGCCTGACCGGTCCGGGCGGGCCGAGCGGGCCGGCCGAGCGCGCCCCGACGGGCCGGCCGCCGCCGAGCGCACCGAGGTGATCTCGCGCGCGGACGCGCGTCCGAGCAGTCCTGCCGCCCCAGAGCGCACCGAGGTGATCTCCCGTCCGGACGTGCGCTCGAGCAGCCCGGCCGCCGCCGAGCGCACCGAGGTGATCTCCCGCGCCGACGCGCGTGGGGAGCGCACCCGCGTCCAGCGCCCGGTTGGTGATCATGGAGCCGCGCCGCGCCGCGCCGTCCCCACCACCGCGCCGCCGCCCGCCGAGTCGTTCGTGCCCGCGGCCGCGCGGAAGCCGGGGCGCCAGGGCGGCCAGCCCGCCTCGCCGGCCGGACCGGCCGCGGGACGCCCGCGGGACGGGCAGGACCCCCACCCCCACCCCCACCGCCGGACCGGGACCGGCAGGCCGCGGGAGGAGGGGCAACAGACACCCGCTCGCTCGCGCGAGGACCACGTCCTGCCTCAGCCCTTCCAAAACGGCTTCATGAACAGCTTCACCCAGACGATCGACCTCACCGCGCTGCGCCGCCGGCTCGAGGAACAGGACGCGGCCGGCCGCACCGACGCCACGGCCCGGCTGCACGGGCGAGACCGGACCGGCGCCGATTCGGACGGCACCCAGCTCCTGCACCGCGACCCGGCCGGGCACCGCCGGCGGCCACCGGCGGACGGCGGGGACGAGCTGGGCCTGCGCGACCTGGACGCCGTCGAGGAGCCGCGCAAGCCCGCGGCGGCCACCTGGGCCCGCGGCGAAGAAAAAGCGCCGGCCAAGGGCTCGGTCCGCAGCCGCGCCATGTGGACGCTGCTCGACCAGCTCATCTCCAGCGGCACCAACTCGATCCTGATGTTCATCGTCGCGCGGGAGGTCACCAAGTCGGAGTTCGGCGCCTTCTCGGCCGCCTTCGCGGTGTTCGCCGTCGTCATCGGGTTCTCCAAGGCCACCGGCGGTCAGCCGTTGGGCATCCGCTACTCCGGTGCTCCGCGGTCGGTGTTCTCGGCCGCGGCGGCGAAGGCCACCGGCTCGGCGCTTGTGCTCGGCCTGATCGCCGGGTTCGGCTGCGCGGTGGTCGGCGCGCTGCTGGGCGGCGCGGTCGGCACGGCGCTCGTGACGCTCGCGGTGGTGCTGCCGGGCCTGCTCGTGCAGGACCTGTGGCGGCAGGTGTTCTTCGCGCAGGGCCGCCCGGCGGCGGCGGCGGCCAACGACGGGGTCTGGGGCGTCGTCCAGATCGTCGGCGTGGCCGTGCTTCTGGTCCGCCACGTCGCGCTCGCCTCGCCGATGCTGCTCGCCTGGGGCGCGGCCGCGGCCGTGGCCGCCCTGATCGGCGTGGTGCAGGCCGGGTTCTGGCCCGCCCCCAGCCGCGCGTTGGACTGGGTCCGCGAGCACCGGGACATCAACGGCTACCTCGCGGCCGAGTTCGTCACCGTGCAGGGCGCGCTGAACACCACCCTGCTGGTGATCGGTGCCATCAGCACGATCGAGCTGCTCGGCTCGCTGCGCGGCGTGCAGACCGTGCTCGGCCCGACGACGATCTTCGCGATCGGCATCGTCAGCTGGGCGATTCCGGAGTTCTCCCAGCGCAAGGACATGAGGGCCGCCGCCCGGGTGCGTGCGGCCTACCTGCTGTCCGCGGCCGTCGCCGCCATGGGCATCGTCTGGGGCCTGGCCTTCCTCGTCTTCGGTCAGATCGAGACCGGCGGGATGCCACTCGGCGAGCATCTGCTCGGCCCCACCTGGGCCGGGACGCACCACCTGCTGGGGCTTTCGATCATCCAACAGGCTGGCGCGGCGTCCACAGTAGGGGTGAGCTGCATGCTCATCGCTCTCGGCCGAGCCAAGGACACCTTCCGCCTGAACGTGATCATGGCGCCGCAGCTTCTGCTCTACCCGGTCATCGGCGCGCTGGTCGGCGGCGGGACCGGCGCGGTGATCGGTTTTATCGCGGCCAACTGGGTCATGGTGCCGGCGTGGTTCCGGCTGCTCGGCCGCGCCGCGAAGGAGGCCGAGCAGGCGTGGGACGAGACCCAGGCCGCGCAGGGACAAGGGCCCCGCGATCCCGGGGCCGGGGGAGACCAGCCGGACCGGGTGGATGACCGGCTGGAGCACAGCGACCGGCGGGACCGGCGCGGCGAGCGGGACCGGGACCAGCGGCCCGGTCAGGGACGCGGCGCGCCGGCATCAAAGCACCTGAGCGTGGAGTGAGTCACATGCGGCTGTACGTAGTCTGCCGATCGGTCGGTTCTGAGAACGCGAAGAACCGGCCGAGTTTTTACAGCAAGACTCTCGCGTTGGCCTCGTTGTTGCGCGCGGTGGAGAACGTCGATATTCCCACTCAGGTGGTGTTCGCGAACGACGGGCCGATCCCGCCGGAACGACTGGCGATGATGTCGGGCGCGGGAGAGGTGCTCCCGATCAGGGGCGGCAGCAACCGTTCGTCCTACCGACTCGTGCTGCGCCTCCCTCGGCAACGCGGCTGGGCCGAGAACGATCTCGTGTGGTTCGCCGAGGACGACTATCTCTACGCCGCCGATGCCCTGGCGGGCGTCGTGGCCGCCGCGGGCAAGCTGCCCGAGGCCGACTACTTCACCATCTACAGCCGGCTGCGGTTCGCTCCCGGCGCGACCCGCCGGCGTCCGACGATCTCGGCGCTGGACCGCGCCGAGGGCGACGACGAGGCCGTGCCGATCGGCCGGGCTCGCTGGTACCGGGCCGTCAGCTCCACCAGCACCTTCGGTGCCTGGGTGCACACGATCGTCGCGGACGAGCGGCTGCTGCGGACGGCGCCTTTCGTCGGCGGAGCCTTCGACCACGCGACCTGTCTCGCCTACCAGGGCTACCGGCCGTTCGGCCTCTCGGAGCTGGGCGGTGAGCCGCTCGACGAGCCGGACGAGCACCCGGCCGTGAAGCGGTTCGCCCGCCGGGTCGCGCTGACCGGGGTGCGCAGCACGCTCAACGCCGTGGCGCTGACGCGGCCCGAGCACAGCCGGCGCGTCCTGGTCGCGCCCGACCCGGACCTGGCGACGCACATGGAAGAGGGGCAGCTCGCTCCGGGCACCGACTGGGAGGCGGAGGTACGGTCCGTCGAGGAGTGGATGCACGCCGCGTTGAAGTAGGCGGCGTCCACGCGCGAACTCCCGGGGATTGGCGGGGTGTTGCCGCCCTGGCGATTTGTGCCTCGGCCGGCTGGGCTATGCTCACATTCCGGGCCTCAAGGTCAAGAAAACTGCGGTCGTGAGGTGTTGGTCGTCGTGCAGGTGCCCACCGTTGTGAGGTGCCAGAGCGCGCCAAAACGGGGCCGCTCGGTGGCTCCCTCAGGATCGCGGAACTCCACCGCGTCAAGTGGAAGTGAGGCGGAGCGGTGAGCTCAGCTGGTTCTCAGACGGGCGACGGCGGGAACGCGCCGGCGTTGTCACTGCTGCGGGTCCTCGGGCGCCGCTGGTTCCACATCGTGATTGCTGTGGTCGTCGCGGGCGCGCTGGGTCTGATCGTCAGCATGGCGGTCACCCCGACCTACAAGTCGACCGCTCGCGTCTTCCTCTCCACCGACGCGACCGAGGCKGGCGGCTCCGTCGACCTCAGTCGAGTGGTGCAGACACAGGCGGAGCTGGCCACGTCGAAGCAGGCCGTCACGCAGGTGGCGACCAAGCTGCACCAGAACCCTGGTTATGTCGCGGCGCACGTCACCGCGGTGCCGGCGGACTCCGCCTACTACTTCACGATCACCGCGCTGGCGGACACCCAGCTCAGGGCGAACCAGCTGGTCAGCAACACCCGGGACGTCTACAAGACCCTGCTGACGAACTACAACGGCGGTGACCAGGCCACCGTCGACGCGCTCCAGAAGGCGTGGAACGAAGTACGGACGCAGCTCGGCGCCGCCACCCCGGGCAGCCCGAACTACAACGTTCTCAACGACACGTTGACCAAGCTGAACACGAAGCTCACCGACGCGAAGGTGGCGCAGGCCATCTCGGCGACCACGGTCGGCTTCACCGAGGACCCGAACGACGCGGGCCGAATCGCGCCCAAGCCGTTCACCAGCGTTCTGATCGCCGGGCTCATTGGGCTCTTCGTCGCCATCGCCGTCATCTGGGTCCGCTACCTGCGCCGGCCGACGGTGCTCGACGGCCGGGCGGCCGCAGACTCCCTCGGCGCGCCGCTGATCGTCGGCGCCTCCGGCGTCACGCCAAGCATCGACACGATCGTCTCGGCGATGGCGGCGGTGCTCTCACCGACGGTCAAGGTCGTGGCCCTCACGCCGGCGGCCGCCGGCGACCTGACCTCCGAGACGGTGGCCGGCGTCGCGGCCAGCTGGTCCGACGACCAGGGCGTCGTGCTCGTCCTCGACGCCTCGCCCAGCTCCGAGGTCCGTTCCATGCTGGAGCGGCTGCCGCGGGCGACCTCCGGGGAACTGCCGCGGTGGGCGCACGAGCCGACCTGCCTCGCCCGGTCCTCCGGGAGCGGCCGGGGCCATGTGCTCTACAACCGGGTGTCGCCGTCGCGGGCGTCCCGGCCGGGCGGGCTCGCGCCCATCCTGGCCGACCGCGCGCCGGTCGTCGACCTCGTGCTGCTGCTGACGCCGCCGCTGACCGACCTGCCGATGACCGCTGCGTCCGCGCTGCAGGCCGACGCCGTCGTCGTCATCACCTCGCCGGACACCCGCACCGACGAGCTCGCGTCGGTGCCGCGGGACTGGCCGGCGCTCGCGGAGCGGATCGTCGGCGTCATCCACGCCGAGCGGGGCGGATTTCGCCCCTCGACGATAGCGGCGGAGACCCGTGGCGGCGCCCGCCCGACCGTCGGCGGCACCATCGACCGGGATCTGGACCACCGCGACGGCGACCCCGAGGTCACCGACCGCTACGCCCGCCCCAGCGGCGGCAGGGAGTACTAGGAACAAAGCTCGGGTTCAAGCCCGGCCCAGGGGACATCGTCCCCTGGGCCGGGCTTTTTCTTTCGTCCTCCGTGTCGCACAGGGCGGCGGCGGGGGCGTGCGTGCGTTCCGGTGTGACCGCGTTGCCGCGTTGCCGGGGCCCCGCTGCTGCCGCACGTGCTTCAGCCCGCCTGAACCTTCAGCCCGCCTGAACCTTCAGGCCCGCCTGAACGTGCTTCAGGACGCCTGAACGCCGCCCCGGAGGGCGGGGGCTTCGGCCAGAGACGTCCCCCGCGGAGTCCAGGTGGTGTGCGACCTGGGACGTAGTGGGGTGTCTCTGCTCCGCGTCGCTCTTCGCGGGTGCGCGGGACGCGGCTGGTGAGCCCCGAGCGAAGCCGACGGGTCTCTGGATGCCCTCGCCCAGACGGCCGGCGACCCGACCGCGCGGTGAGGCCGGCAGGATGGCATGAGGTTCGAGCGCCGGTGCCCTTCTCGAAGGCGCCCTTGTCGACCCGGCGACCTGCGTCCTGAAACGAATGAGCCCCTTCAGGCCAAGGTTGGCCTGAAGGGGCTCTCACCGAACCGTGCCCGCGAGGTCGGGGGCCGTGGGATCCGGCCGAAGAACGTCAGTGCTGCTCGGCGTAGCTCCGTTGCGCGGGGACCACGGCGCGCCGATAGGCGGGCTTGCGGGAGACCAGCGGATGCAGGTCCTCGCAGAACCAGGTCAGTAGCAGGAGGACGAGGTAGCCGACGACCGGGCTGAGCAGGCTGCTCGACAGCACGAAGTAGAAGAACAGAAGAGAACCGGACAGCACGAACGACGGCGAGCCACGAATGAACGCGGTGGCAAGGAAGAGCAGGAAGGCGACGCCGCCGATCAATCCGTACTCGAGGATCAGCTTGGGCACGAGCGCGTAGTTCAGCGGCAGCCCGGTCCTGGCGAGGAAGGCGGCTGAGTCACGGTCGGACCAGCCGGGCCCGTGGCCCACCAGCGCCGTGCCCGGATGTTGGGAGAGGTCGTCGTACATCCGGGTGTAGGGCTGCACGAACCGCAGGCTGCCGCTGGACTGGCTGGAGGAGGTCTCCGTGGCCCGGGAGGCAAAGATGTCGGCGGCCGGGGTGAGGGACAGCACCGCCACGATCACCCCCACGATGGCCAGCGCGGAGACCGTGAACCTGACGCCCTTGTGGACCGCGAGCAGCACACCGGCGACCCCGAGGAGCAGTACTCCGGTACCCGACACCGTGCTGAGGATGGCCAGCAGGTACAGCGGGTACCGCCACCAGCGCATCTTGCGCAGCACCCCGACGACCAGGCCCATGGCCAGGAACTGCGAGGTGTACGACGCCTCCAGCCCGAGGAAGGCGTTCGACTTGTAGAGCGTGGAGCCGTACCGCACGGGATACGAGGTGTTGAAGTCGTGCGCCAGGAACTGCGACGGCACGATGCTGGCGRGGACGTCCGAGTACTTCCAGCCGACCAGCTGGAGCGCGAACTGCAGCACGGCGAGGCCGGCGAACACGGAGGTCATGATGACGAACCGGTCGAGCAGCCGGGGCAGGAGCACCTTGCTGTGCGCGCGCGACAGCCCCAGGCAGAACGGCGCGTAGACGGCCACCAGTAGCAGCAGCGAGTTCAGCGAGACGTTGTCCTCGCCACGCGTGAACGCGAGGAACGCGACGGCGCAGCAGACCGCCATGGCGATCAGGTAGGCCCTGGTGCGCACCAGGTGGATGCGCAGGCCGCCCCGGGCCACCATCAGCAGCATGCCGAACAGGACCACCGGTAGCACCACGGAGACGCCGGTTCCCCCGACGGGGACCGAGATGCGCTGCAGGAACAGCTCGCAGAACATCAGGACGGTCAGGATGCGGAGAGTCGACCGGTCCGCCTCGGCCGCACGCTGCGCCGCATCCGGAGTCGGGATCACCCAGGTACGCGGGATGCGGGTGGTCAGCGTCGTCACCATGTCCGGCCGTCTCCTGTCGACCTTGTGTGGTCTGCCACTACCACTCCATCGCTAGGCGGCCGCCGCGCGGCCTGTACGGTGCTGGCCGCTGCCGCGGCGTCTACGTTGCGGGCCGAGACCGCGCCCGTCGGGAGCCTTGGGCGCGCTCCGGGCGGGCGGTTCGACTCATACAGTGACACCTGGGTGTTTGCCCGGGCGGAAGTCGCAAATATGAGCATCGACGCCGTCAAGCAGTTCACTCTATGCCGTCTTTGCTGGCGTCCCGGCGCCGGGGGCGCCGGGACGCCAGCCCACAACGGCCAGGCTCCAGCTGGGAACTTGGTGGTGGGCGGCCGTCGTCGTGTCTAGGTGACAGGTAGGTGCCTAAGTCGGCGAGTCTTACGTAAGGTAAGGGTTGTCGACGGCAGGGCGCTCTCGTGACATCCGGTCCGCCGGTGTGCAGATCGCGACGCGCCCGGGGRGGGACGCCGAGCGGCATCGCCGTCATGAAGGGAAAACGGGTGGGGGAGCGCCATGGCACAGGTCGGGGGTCGGGCGGGTCATCCCCGTCGACCGTGGCCGCTGGGAGGGCGCCCGCTCGCGCCCCCAGGCGACGCCGGGCGGGTGGTCGCGCCATCCGGGCGGGGGCCGCGCTGACGGCCGTCCTGGTCGCCCTGGCAGGGCTTGCCGCGTGTTCGAAATCGGACAAGGACAAGTCCGACAAGCCCAGCCCCGCCATCGCGTCGCTTGGTGGCCTGGGTGTGCGCTGGATGTCCGGCGCGAACGCGAACTACCCGATGGACATCGACCAGTGGGCGAAGTGGACCGGGCGGCCCGTCGACCTGGCGCTGATGTTCGTCACGCGCGACAGCTGGGCCAATTTGGTCTCCCCGCACTGGCCGCTGGATGCCTACACCRGGGACAAGTGGCCGGGTCAGATCTCGGTCGCCGTACCGCTCTGGCCGGTCGACCACAGTGGCGCGCCGGTCGACGGCGCGAACGAGAACGACTGCGCCGCCGGCGCCTACGACCAGTACTTCGCGCAGCTCGGGGGAAACCTGCAGAAGTACGGCCGCCCCGACGCGATCGTGCGGCTTGGCTGGGAGTTCAACGGCGACTGGTTCAACTGGTACCCGCGCGATGTCGAGGTCTGGAAGAACTGCTACCAGCACGAGGTGGCCGCGCTGCGCTCGACCGCCCCCGAGGTCCAGATCGACTGGACCATGAGCATGCACCGCGACACGTTGCCCGACGGGACCGATGTCTGGGCCGCCTACCCCGGCGACGACTACGTCGACATCATCGGGGTCGACTACTACGACATGGCCCCGCCCGCGCCCACGGAGAAGATCTGGGACGACCTGTGTGACAACCCGTCGGGCCTGTGCAACATCGTCAAGGAGGCCCGGGCGCACGGAAAGAAGTTCTCCGTGCCCGAGTGGGGGGTCGTGAGCGCCAGCGACGGCGGCGGCGACAACCCCTTCTTCGTCGAGAAGATGTACGAGACGTTTCGGGCGAATACGGACGTTCTCGCCTACGAGTCCTACTGGAACAACCACGAGCCCGACAACGTCCACTCGTCGTTGCTCAACCCGGTGCTGAACCCGAGGTCGGCGAAGCGCTACCAGCAGCTTTTCGGCGCGGGCTGACCGGTTCCGCCGAGGCCGGGACCTGGGCGCACGGCGGGGCTCCTGGGAGATGCCGGTCCACCTGGCGCTCGCGCGCCGCGCGGACGAATCCGGACTGGCCATATCGGGAACGACCCGCTATGTCCTCATGACCGCCCGCGCGATAACCTGCTCCCAACGTGCGCCGGAAGGTCGCAGGCGCCGCCGCGCCAACAGCGCTCACATCATCATCAGGTCGGCGGGCGAGCCGAGACTGGTGCTCTGATGTGGCCTGCGCTGGTTTCGACCCCGGGCACATCGGTCGGACCTGGAGGCCCGAAACATGGGGGAGCAGATCAACCGACAGCTGGGCAGCGCACGGCGGGTGGTGAACGAGCTCGGCCTTGGCCCGGCGCTCAAGGCGGTGCGCCGCAACGTCCTGCCCACCGCCCGGCGAAACGCGGTCGACGACAGGAACCTCGCGCTGCTGCTTGCCTTCGTGCTGGACGCGGAGGCGAACTGCATCGATGTGGGGGCGCACCGCGGCGACGTCCTCCGGGTGATGGTGCACAACGCGCCGCGCGGCCAGCACATGGCCTTCGAGCCGATTCCGGACTTCTACGAGGACCTGCGTGCCGCGTACCCGTCCGTGGTCGTGCGCCGCGCCGCGCTGTCCGATCAGGTGGGCACCAGCTCGTTCGCGTACGTGCGCAGCCGCCCGGCCTACAGCGGGCTGCGTGAGCGGCTGCCGGAGGGGACGGAGGAGGTCGAGCACATCCAGGTGGACGTCGAGACCCTCGACGACACCGTGCCCGCCGACTACTCGCTCACCCTCCTCAAGATTGACGTCGAGGGCGGTGAGTACGGGGTCCTGAAGGGCGGACTGAAGCTGCTGACCCGGTCTCGGCCGCATGTCGTGTTCGAGTTCGGGTCGGCCGCCCGCGAGTACGGCACGACGCCCGACCAGATGTACGACCTTCTCGACGGCGACGTCGGCCTGCGTATCTACGACATGACCGGCGCCGGCCCGTACACCCGTTCCCAGTTCCGGCAGATCTTCGAGTCCGGCCGGCGGTTCAACTTCGTCGCCCACGCCTGACCGTCGTCGCCCGGGCCAACCATTCAAAGAGTGGTCCGCGCGGGCGGGATGCGCGTTCGGGACGCTGACGACCGCGGCTCTTCGGCGCGGGTTGACCTGCGCCTGCCGGCCGCAGAGGGCCCAAGGGCCCTTCGATAGGCTCATCTCGGTCATCGATCGAGTCGGGTCCGGGTGCGCGGGGGATCCGGGTGCCGCGGAGGAGTGGTGATGGACGGGTCCAGCGACGGCGAAGCCGGTGGTGGCGGCGCGGGCTCAACTGCGCGGGCGGTGACGGCCGTGCGGGGACTGGTGCGGCCGGCCGCGCTGCGCGAGGGAGCCCTGCAGCCGGCCCGCTCGGCCTACCGGCGGGCGTGGATGCGCCGCGGCCGGGACATCACCCGGGCGATGTCCCGGGCCTCGTGCCTGGTGGTCGCTCCGCACCCCGACGACGAGACCCTCGGCTGCGGGGTTTCGATCATGCGCAAGCGGGAGGCCGGTACCCAGGTCACCGTGGTGATCGTCAGTGACGGCGCGGCGGCCGAGCCGGCGTACCTCCCGCCCGCCGAGCTCATCGCCCTGCGCAAGGAGGAGGCCCGCCGGGCGGGCAGCCGCCTCGGGCTGCGGGCGGCGGACATCCGCTTCCTGGACGTGCCCGACACCATGGTCGGGGAGCACGTCGACGAGGTGGCCGACCGGCTCGCGGAGCTGATCAAGGAGCTGGGGCCCGAGCAGCTGCTCATCCCGACCTCCTGCGAGGGCCACCCCGATCACGACGCGACGAACGTGGCCGCGCTCGAGGCCGCCAAGAAGGCCGGATTCACCGGCCAGGTTCTCGAGTACGGCGTCTGGATGTGGACGCACTGGCCGTGGACCCGCGGTTATGGCACCGAGGGGTACACCCCTCGGCGCATGCTGCGCGACCCGATGGACCGTATCCGCGAGGTGCGCCCGCTGCTGGTGGGCGCCAAGGGCTACCGCGCGCGCCAGGCATACGCGCTCGCCGCGCACAGCAGCCAGGTCAGCGGCCCGAACGGGGGCGGGGCCACCCTGCCCAGGTCGCTGCTCGCGGCCACCCGAGGCCCCTTCGAGCTCTACCTGGAAGCCGGAGCGCTGTCACACCTGAACTTCACGCGGGCCTGAACTCGAGCATCTCCCGGAGGCCTGCGTCTCTCGCGGGCTTGAGTCTCTCGCGGGCCAGTCTCTCGCGGGCGAGAATCTCCCGCGTGCCTGAGTCTGGCCCGCGCCCGGCCGCCAGTCGGCGGTCGCGGCGGTCGCCGGTCGTGCCCGGTCGGCCCGCGCGGGCGTCTGGACGCCCGCGTACGGTCGGCCGGCGGCTGGGGAACCGGCGGCCGGGGAATCAGTGCTGGGCGTCCTCGGCGGGCTTGTCGTGCTGGAAGCGGGCGACCGCCTCCCGGTAGACCGCCTCGCGGTCGCGGGCGATCTGGAGTGGATCAAGACGAGCCGCGCCGGCCCGGCCGTTCGCCCCGACGGTCTCGGCGAGCTTCGGGTCGGTCAGGTAGGCGGCGAGCGCGTCGGCGAGCGCCTTCGGGTCCTCCGGCGGGACCACGTCGCCGGCGTGCCAGTCCTGCACGAACGGCGCGATGCCGGTCCGGCTGGTGGTCACGACCGGGCGGCCGGCGGCCATGCCCTCGACCGCCGCGATGGAGAAGCTCTCGAACCGGCTCGGCACCGCCACCACCCGGGCCTGCCCGTAGACGTCGGCGAGCTCGCGCTGCCCGACGTGGCCGGTGAAGACGACCGGCACGTTCAGCTCGTTCGCCCGTCGTTCCAGCCAACGCCCGGTCGGCACGCCGTCTATGTGCCCGGACGAGCTGCCGGCGAGGATCAGCTTCGCGTCGATGTCCCGGGCGGCCAGGATGGCGAGCGCGTCGAGGAGGACGTCGATGCCCTTGTTCGGCTCCAGCCGGCCGACGGTGGCGACCACGGGACCGGTGCGACCCACACCCGACACGGCCGCCCAGGGGCTCGCGTCGAACGGGTTCGGCACGATCGTCACGTCCTGGCGGCGCAGCCAGCCGTACGGGCGGACGGTGTCGACCAGCAGCTGGGACGGCGAGGTGACCACGGTCGCGTGGTCGGAGGTGATGCGGTCCAGCCGGTCGGCGATCCGGCCGCGGACGGACAGGTGCGGGCTCGCGAGGCGCAGCGTCAGCATGGTCGGCGCGTGCATGTGGACGACGACCGGGCAGGACCGGGTGACCACCTGCATCAGCGCGCGGGTCTCGCCGTCCTGCGTCTCGATCACGTCGGGGTGCAGCCCGGTCTGCCGCAGGTAGGCGGCGTACGACAGGGTCAGGCTCATCCGTAGCGAGATCGAGTCACGCGGGTAGTTCGGGCCGGTGAGGAACCGGGCGTATTTGCCAAGGGCGCGGCTGATCGGAACGCGCAGGAGGGGGCGGCGATGCACGTGGACGCCGTCCACGACCTCGTCCACAACCCGGTGACCCTGGGCGCAGATTACGTGAACGTCGTGACCGATCGTGGCGAGGGCCGATGCCAACACAGCTGTGTAGATACCAGCGCCATCCCAGACAATCGGGGGATACTGCTCACAGAGGAACGTGATGAGCAACTTTCTCTCACCGTTCACGTTCCGACGCTCCATGCGGTCGACCTCCACCGCCGCCGCCGCCTGCGGCCCTTCGTTGGACCACCGGTGAATCACCGCACACCTCGGTTTCCGGACGCGTGGGCGCACCAGCCCATCGATGGTGCATGGACCGCGCGCTGGCCGTGCCGGTGGGCGAAGTCGGCAACGTCACTCTACTGTTGTCCGACTTCGGGGACATCAGTAGCTCTTCTTGGCCGGCCGCAGGTGGAGCTCGGTCACCTCGGCGCCGGGCGGCAGGCTCAGCACTCCCGCCACGACCTCCGCCACGTCCTGCGGCTGAACCAACAGCTCTGGTGCGTAGGGCCGGCCCTCCTTGGCGAAGATGGCCTCCTGCCGAGGAGTCGCGGTGCGGCCCAGATGGATGCCGCATACCCGGATCCCGTCCGCGTTCACCTCCTGGCGCAAGCTGTCCGTTATCGCCCGCATCGCGTGCTGGGTGGCCGCGAACTGGCCGGTGTTCGCGCCGGCCCGCACGCCCTGTGACGAGTTCACCACCACTACGTCGCCGCCGCCCGCGCGCAGCGCGGGCAGCAGCTCCTGGGTGAGAGCGTAGGGCGCCCGCACGTTCGCCGCGTACAGCGCGTCGAGATCCGCGATCTCGGCGTCGGCGTGCGGGCCGCTGGCGTAGCCGCCGGCACTGTGGACCAGGAGGTCCACCCTCGGACCGGCGAGCAGGCCCGCGACCAGCGCGGAGCGCGCCTCGTCGTCGGTCAGGTCGACCTGCGCCGGGCTCAGCTGACCGGCCATGCCGGCCCGCGTCGCCCGAGCGGCGGCGCCCGGCAGGGCGTCCAGGCGGGTCTTGTCCCGCCCGACCGCGGTCACCGCCGCTCCCTCGGCGACCAGTCGAAGCGCGATCGCCCGGCCGACGCCGCTGGACGCGCCGGTGACCACCGCGACCCGGCCAGCCAGCCGCTGGCTCGCCGAGCCTGGCTCGGAGGTCACCGTGTCCCCTCGTAGACCAGGATCGCGTCCGCCATCGGGGGGACCTCGTCGTACTCGAGGCACACGTCCTCGGGCAGCCGGGTGAGGTCGGTCGCGCGCAGGTAGTCCCGCATGGTGGTACCGGTGCAGGCCGAGTCGGCGTTCGGCGCGCCGATGTGGCCGAGCACGTCGTCGTGGTGGACCGTGCGGAAGTCGATGCTGAACCGGGTGCGCCCGGAGGTGTTCGGCACCGACGAGTGCAGCTGCTGCGCGGAGAAGATGAGCATTCCACCGGCCGGGGCGATCACCCTGGTCTGCGGGAAGAGCTCGACCTCCTCCTGCGGCTTCGGCTGCACCCGGGTGTCGCTCTTGATGTGCTTCGCGGCCGACGCCCGGTTGGTCGCGTTCCATTCGTAGTAGTTGTATGTGGAAGAACTGTTCTCGACCGGCCGGCCAAAGTACTTCGGGTGGAAGGCCAGGCCGTTCTCGGGGACGATGTCGAACACCGGGAACCACCAGTTCAGCTGGCAGAACGGCGCCGAGTACCAGGTGTCCCGGTGCGGGTGGAACGCGTAGGCGATGCCCGAGGTGAGGTAGTCGTCGCTGGTCGACGTGCGCAGCCGGGGCACGTCGAAATAGGTCTTCTCCGGGTCGGCGCCGTGCTCGACGAGCACCTCCCGGATCAGCTCCTTGCAGCGCGGGTGGTGGATGAACCGCGGCTTGAGATCGGCGAGCAGCGCGGCATAGTCCTCCACCTCCATGTGGTACTGCGCGGTCTCCGGGTCGAGGTCGCCGAACGCGTCGCGCACCAGCTCCCTGGTGAACTCGACGAACGCGAGCGACGCCGGCTTCGGCCCGTAGACGAACAGGTCGCCCGCGTACAGGCGGGCGCGCCGCTCGTCATCGGACAGCGTGGACTCGACCAGTACCGTGCTCATCAGACTCCCCCTCAGTGCCCGGCCGATGCGGCGACCAGGCCAGCCCCGGCCGCGAGCAGTCGCCGGGCCATCGTCAACTCTTCCGGCGTGGTCACGTGAATGTTCATCGGCTCGCCCGGCACCACGACGACGGCCGCGCCGAGCGCGGCGACCATCGCCGAGTCCTCGACGGCCTCGGTAGCGCCCGCGTGCGCCGCGCGCAGCAGATCCGCGCGGAACGCGTGCGGAGTCTGCACCAGCCGGTGGGTCTCACGCACCAGCGAGCGCCCGGCCACCAGGGCGTCGGTCAGGCCACGATCGGCGTCGCCCGGGCCGACCTCCTTGACGACCTCGGTGAGCGGGAGTCCCGGGACGGCCGCGTCCGCGCCGCCGCGCACCGCGGCCACCACCCGGTGGTAGAGGTCGGCGGTGGCGAGCGGATGGGCGGCATCGGTGATGACGATGACGCCCGCGGCGGCCGGCACCGCCGCCAGGCCCGCGCGCACCGACTCGGCCCGGGTGGCGCCGCCGCTGGTCACCAGCACCTCCGGCGTCCCCGAGGTGAGCTCCGGGCGCCAGCGGTCCAGCAGCGCGGGCGGGAGCACCACGACGACGCCGTCGCTCACGGGGCCGGCGGCCAGCACCGGATGCTCGACCAGTGGGCGCCCGCCCAGGTCGAAGAACTGCTTCGGCCCGCCGAACCGAGTACCGCCGCCGCCGGCCAGTACCACCGTCCAGACCGGGCCGGCCGCGGCATGGGTGCTCATGAGACGACCTCGGGTACCGGCGCGCCCGGGGTTCCCGCTGCGTCCGCGTCCGCGTCGTCGTCGCGGACCAGCAGGCCCACTCCGGCCAGCGCGTCGACCGCGGCGGTGACCGAGTCGAACTCGATGGCGGCCCGAGCCGCGATGTCGAGCAGGTCGTGCGCCCCGTCGGCGAGGTTGAGGACCCAGAGCAGGCCCATCTCGACGGCCTGGCGGTTCATCGTCGCGCCGATCGCGCGGTACAGCCCGCGGCGGCCGAGCTGCGGCTCGCCGTAGGGGCTCGTGTTGCGCCAGACCGCGTTGCGCTCGCAGATCTCGATGATCCGCGTGAGCAGGCCGAACGACTCGGCCAGGCTCTCCGGGCTGACGAAGTCCAGGTTGTCGGCGGAGGTGTGGTACTCGGGGTACTCGCCGTGCTGGCCGCGCCCGAACCGGCCCACCGGCAGGTCGAAGCCCGGGGAGCAGAACTGCCGCTCGTCGTAGCCGTACGGCGAGAAGTCGACGACCCGGTGCGGCCGCCCGGTCTCCGCGAGCGCGACGGCCGCGGCTCGGTCGACGACCGCGTCGCCGCGCCTGCTGCGCTTGTAGGTGGGCTGGGAGCGGTCGCCGAGGCCGGTCAGCACCAGCCCGTGCCGGATCCGGCCGACGACGTCCCGGTTCTGGGCGAGCCAGGTGATCGAGCCGATCGTGCCCGGGATGAACAGCAGCCGGAACGTGTGCCGCCGGCGGGGCAGGGCCGCCAGGTGATGAGCCAGCTCCGCGAGGATCGCCATGCCGGACCCGTTGTCGTTCGCGGTCGACGGATGGCACGTGTGCGTCGTGATCAGGAACTCTTCCGGCTCGCCGCCCGCCGGCGTGGGCTCGGTCGCGGGCAGGACGATCTCGGCGTAGGTGAGCGAGCCGTCCGTGAGGGTGGTGTCGATGACCACCTCGTACTCGCCGTCCGGCAGCGCGCGCAACGCGGTGTCCGTCAGGCAGAAGCCCCAGTTCTCGTTCCAGTAGGACGTCCGGTACGGGATCCAGTCCGGCCGGTCCGGCATCGAGAACAGGTGCGGGCGCAGCTCGTCGAGGCTCAGCCGGGCGCGGGTGGGGACGCTGTAGCCCAGCAGGTGCAGTGGGTGGTCGGCGATGTCGACCACCCGCGACCCGTCCGGACCGACCAGGTAGGCGGCCCGGACGTTCCACTCCCTGGGCACCGTCCAGTCGAGCACCGGCGTGCCCGAGGGCACCTCGTGGACCTCGAACGGGATCTCGGCGCCCCCTCGCCCCCCGGCGACGGCCTTCTGGACGATCTCAAGGGTCGCCCGGACGCCGTCGCCGGTGATGCTGCGCACCGGTGCCGCGCCCAGCGCGGCGACCAGGTCGTGCAGCCGCTCGCCGAGCGCGGCGTCCTGGGCCTCTGAAGTACTCACCGTGACCTATGGGCTCAGTCGGTCCAGACCCGCCAAGGGGCGGCGCCCGCGTCCCAGAGCTGGTTGAGCTCGGTCCAGTCCCGGAACGTGTCCATCCCCATCCAGAACCCCTCGTGGGGGTACAGGGTGAGCTGCCGGTCCCGGGCGAGCTGCTGCAGCGGGTAACGCTCCAGCATGAGGGACGGGTCGTCGTCGACGTACTTGTCGGCGAACTCCCGCTCGAAGACGAAGTAGCCACCGCTGACCCAGCCGGTCTGCGGCGGCTTCTCGGCGAACAGGCTGACGCCGTCGCCGTCCGTCTCCAGCTCGCCGTACCGGCTCGAGGGCCRCACCCCGGTCACGGTGCCCATCCGGCCGCCGCGCACGTGCGCGTCGAACAGCGCGGCCACGTCGATCGAGCCGACGCCGTCACCGTAGGTGAGTAGAAAACGCGGGCCGGTCAGGTACTGGCGGACGCGGCGCAGCCGGGCCCCGGTGCCGTTGAGCAGGCCGGTCTCCGCGAAGGTGACCTCCCAGTCCTCGTCGCCCTCGGCGTTGTGGAACTCGGGGGTGTGGTCGTCCGAGAGCGTCAGCGTGAAGTCCGCCACCTGCTCGCGGTAGTTGACGAAGTAGTTCTTGATGGCGTCGCTCTTGTAGCCCAGGCACAGGACGAAGCGGCGGAAGCCGTAGTGGCTGTAGGTCTTCATGATGTGCCAGAGGATCGGCTTGCCGCCGATGTCGACCAGCGGCTTCGGAAGCTTCTCGCTGGCCTCGCGCAGCCGGGTGCCCATCCCACCGCAGAGGATGACGACCGGGATGTCCGCGGCGCCGGGGACGGTGCGGGCCGGCGTGGACGCCGAGCTCGGGGGTGTCACGGCTGTTTGCTCTCCCAGGGTCGGACCCGGGCATGCTCCCGGGCGTTGGTCTGCCGGCGTTCGAGCGGGCTGGGGCAACGCCGGGCGGTCACGGCCGAGGTGGCCACAGCCCTTGACCGGTCGTGGCCCAGACGGCCGGGCCGCCGATGGGAACCAGGGGCCGTTCCCCTGGCAGGGACCGCGGGTCCTGGCCGGTCCGGAAGATCAGCTGCTCCCACTCCCGCGGTGACGTCCGGGACGCTGCCGGAGTAACCGTACCGTACTGAACTTCTCGGCCCGCGCAGACTAGGTCGGCCGCTTCGGGCCCGCCTACCGGGCCTTTCGGCGCGGCGAGGACCTGACGCGGGACCCGCAAGGACGGGCCAGAGGTCGGGCGGTGGCCGCGCGGTGGCGGGCGCGCCGCCCTGGGCCGTCGTGCGTTCGTCATCGCGACGCCGCGTCCACGGACMGGGACGTCACGGCTCTTCCGGAGGCCGCGCCGTGGCGGATCCGTAACGGCGCGTGCTTGTTGGTCTGCTTGGCGCACACCAGCTCGCGGCGCCTAGGTAACAGGTGATATGTCTCGTTGCTGCGGCGCGCGGCTCTCGTGCGGGTGTCGGGCCGGCAACCACCGGGCCGCCTGAAGCGTCCTCTTCTTGTCGTTCTCATCCAGTCTGAGCGGCAGCTAGGGGAAAGGCTCAAGGCCGGTCGCTGTGTGTGCTTGCGCACAGATCCGGCGAGTCCGGGTGTGTCACCAGGTGCCCGGCTTCGCTGTGCCGCCCCGAGGGGGCGGTCAGCGGACGTAGTAAGTTTCGGTACCTTTCGGGCGCCGCCGACCCACTCTGCCCTGGTTGGGACGGCGCCGCACCGCGACGGAGGTGAGTGTGGGTGGCCCGCCGTGGTGGATCGACCCGGGAGCACGCGCGCGAGGAGCTCCGCTACTACGGTGACGAGGCCCGACGCTGGTATGACTGGCTGGTCCAGATCTCGGGCGGCCCGGCGAAGTTCAAGAGCCGGATGCTGCCGGGAATCGCGGTGGCCCTAGTCCTGGTGCTCGGCCTGACGGCCTGGGCCGTGACGCCGAAGCCGGGCGGGCACGACGACGAGGGCGCCGACTTCGTGGCCGCCTCCTCGACGGCCGCCGCCACCGTCGCTCCGACGGGCCCCGACGCGCCGGCCACGTCCGCGCCGGCAGCCGCCCCCACCGGACCGCCCCCGCGGCCGCGCGCGCAGCCCGCGAAGACCAACGGGCCGTGGCCGGCCGGGATGTCCGCCGGCAACACCGGCCAGGCGAACGCCTTCGCCAGCTACCGCGGCCGGCCCAACGACGTGGTCGTCATGTTCACCGCCCGCAACAGCTGGGGGGCGATCACCGGGCCGTGGATCGGCGACAGCGCCAACCACTTCAGCGGCTTCGCCGGCACCTGGGTCGTCTCCGTGCCGATGTTCCCTGACCCGCCGGCCGGAGCGGACAGCGACGCCTGGAACCGGCAGCACATGGCGGCCTGCGCCTCTGGCGCCTACGACGGCTACTTCCGGCAGTTCGGCAACTGGCTCAACCGCAGCGGTCGGTCGGACTCGTTCGTCCGCATCGGCTGGGAGTTCAACGGCAAGTGGTTCGCCTGGCGGGCCCTCGACGCCCAGCAGTGGGTCCAGTGCTTCCGGCACGAGGCGCTCGCGCTGATCTCGGTGGCCCCGCGGGTGCGGATCGACTGGACGGTCAACTCGCGCACCTCGCTGCCGAACGGCGGCGACCCGTTCTCCGCCTACCCGGGTGACGACGTCGTCGACGTGATCGGGATCGACACCTACGACCAGTACCCCCCGAGCTACGACGTCGGGACGTTCAACGCCAAGTGCGAGGACGGCCCCCTGCTGCCGGGCGCCTGCTATGTGATCAATTTCGCGCAGCTGCACAACAAGCTGTTCTCGGTGCCGGAATGGGGGCTGGTCGACAAGGGCACCCCCGCGGGCCAGGCGGGCCAGGCGGGCGGCGACAACCCGTTCTACATCCAGCAGATGGCGAATCTCTTCCGGCAGTACAGCGGCATGCTCGCGTACGAGGCCTACTTCAACGACAACGATCCCCACAACGTGAACTCGTCGCTCACGAACCCCGTGCAGCAGCCCAACGGTTCGGCGGCCTACCGCTCGCTCTGGTCGGCCACCCAGTAGAGCGGGCGCGAGGCGCGCCGGACCTCCCAGATCACTGCCTGGTACTACCCGCGGCGTGACCGGTCGGCGTCGTCGTACAGGCCGGAGACGAAGGCCTCGGCGACGCCGACCTGCGCGCGCAGGGCGGCCAGCTTCTCCTCGGCGAGCACCACCCACGTACGCAGGCGCTCCTCCAGCGCGGCTCGCACGTCCGGGGCCATGCCCGGATGCGAGAGCTCGTCGCGCAGGGTGAGTAGTGATCGCATCTCCTCAAGGGTGAAGCCGAGGGGCTTCATCATCTTGATCAGGAAAAGCCGGTCGACGGCGTCCTCGTCATAGAGCCGGAAGCCGCCGGCGGTGCGGCCAACCGGCATCAGCAGCCCGGCCTCCTCGTAGTAGCGGACGGTGCGCAACGACAGGTCGACCCGCTCGGCGACGTCCCCGATCTGGTAGAGGTCGGCGCGACCGGTTTTTGGCGTGGACTGGCCACGGCGCGTGGAAGACAACTCTACCCTTACGTCAAGTGAGACTGGCGGGCCCCTGCCGGGCAGGCCAGCTGCTGGCAGATGACTGTACGTCGCGTCGACCCTTCGGCCCACCCCACTGATCCCGCCCGCGCCCGTTCGTCCGCCGGCCACCGCGGGCCACTGCCGGCGGTCGTGGCGGGGGACGAGCTGACCCACGCGGCCGGGCGCTCCCGTACCCTGACCATGGAGTTGCTCGCTCATTCAGGTCGGGCTCTTTCCAGGTCGGGCGATGGCCAGCTCACGCTCGCCAGCCGAGCGTCACGCTTGCCAGCCGAGCGGGCCGCGGGACGGGCGCCCGGCCGCGCCCCCAGCGTTGCCCGGAGCTCCGGCGCCGCACGCCGGGCAGAAGCCGCGGCCCGGCTGACGTTGCAGTCAGAGACGGTGTTGTAGTCCAGACCGTGCGCCCGCGCGGGCGCACATCGACATCCAGGATCCGGTGGTCGCGCCGGACCTGGAAGAGGCCGGGACGGATCCGATGACCCTCGCGCCGCTGCTCGACGCTCTCACCGCCCGGCCGGGCGGTGAGCCGGCGCTGTTGCGTGCCCAGGACGCCCTCGCCGCCGGCGGCCCCGGCGGCCCGGTGGTGCCGGTAGATCTCTCGGGACCGCCGGGCCTGCGCCCGTTCGCGGTCGCGGCGCTGGCCCGCGCGGGGCGGCAGGTGCTGGCCGTGACCGCCACCGGGCGGGAGGCGGAGGACCTCGCCGACGCGCTGGGCAGCGTGCTCGGGCCGGACAACGTCGCGGTCTACCCGAGCTGGGAGACGCTGCCGCACGAACGGCTCTCGCCGCGCGCCGACACGGTCGGGCGGCGCCTCGCGGTGCTGCGCCGGCTCGCGCACCCCGACACCGGGCCGGGCGACGGGCAGCAGGCGCCCGACGGGCGCGCGGCGTCGGCCGGGCCGCTCTCGGTCGTCGTCGCGCCGGTGCGGGCCGTGCTGCAGCCGCAGGTCGCCCGCCTCGGAGACCTCGAGCCGGTGCTGCTGCGCCGCGGCGACACCGCCGACCTCGAGGCGGTCGTCGAGCGGCTGGTCCAGATCGCCTACCACCGGGTCGACCTGGTCGAGCGGCGCGGCGAGATCGCGGTGCGCGGCGGCATCCTCGACGTCTTCCCGCCGACCGAGGAGCACCCGCTGCGGGTCGAGTTCTTCGGCGACGAGATCGAGGACGTCCGGCCGTTCTCGGTGGCCGACCAGCGCGCTCTCGACGGCGAGAAGGCCGGGGGGCAGGGCGCCCCCGGCGGCGGGTACGCGCTGTTCGCGCCGCCGTGCCGCGAACTGCTGCTCACCGACGACGTGCGCGCCCGCGCGGCCCTGCTGGCCGGTGAGCACCCCGACCTCGTCGAGATGCTCGACAAGATCGCCTCGGGTATCCCGGTGGAGGGGATGGAGGCGCTCGCGCCGGTCCTCGTCGAGCGCCTGGTGCTGCTTCTCGACGAGCTGCCCGCGGGCACCCAGGTGCTGCTGTGCGACCCGGAGCGCATCCGCGCCAGGGCCGCCGAGCTGGTCCGCACCAGCCAGGAGTTCCTCGCCGCCTCCTGGAGCTCGGCCGCGCTCGGCTCGGACAGCCCCATCGACCTCGGCTCGGCGGCCTACCGCTCGCTCGCCGACGTGCGCGCCCGCGCGGCCGAGCTGGGCCTGCCCTGGTGGACCGTCAGCCAGTTCGGCGCCCTGAACGCCGGGGAGGACGCCGACGAGGCCACCGCGGCCTTCGACCCGCCCGACGAGGCCGTGGCGTCCAGCCTGCGCCCGGCGCCCGCCTACCACGGCGACACCGCCCGCCTGGTCGCCGACGTCAAGGGCTGGCTGAACGACTCGTGGCGGGTCCTGTTGGTCACCGCCGGCCACGGCCCGGCGCAGCGGCTCGCCGAGCTGCTGCGCGAGGCCGACCTCGGCGCCCGGGTCGCCGACGACGCCGAGCTCGCGCCGTCCGTCGTCACCGTCACCCAGGGGCAGCTGTCCACCGGCTTCGCCAGCGACCTGCTGCGCCTGGCCGTGCTCACCGAGACCGACCTCGCCGGCGCCCGCGGCGTCACCACCAAGGACATGCGCCGGCTGCCGAGCCGGCGGCGCAAGGGCATCGACCCGTTGGCGCTGGCCGCCGGCGACCTGGTCGTGCACGAGGCGCACGGCGTCGGCCGGTATGTCGAGATGGTCACCCGTACCGTCGCCGGCGCGAAGCGCGAGTACCTGGTGCTCGAGTACGCCAAGGGCGACCGGCTCTACGTCCCCACCGACCAGCTCGAGCAGGTCACCCGCTACGTGGGCGGTGAGGGCCCGACGCTCGACCGGATCGGCGGGGCCGACTGGGCCAAGCGCAAGAGCCGGGCACGCAAGGCGGTCAAGGAGATCGCCGGCGAGCTGATCCGGCTCTACAGCGCCCGGATGGCGGCGCCCGGCTACGCGTTCGGCCCTGACAACCCGTGGCAGCGCGAGCTGGAGGACGCCTTCCCGTTCCGGGAGACCCCCGACCAGCTCTCCGCGATCGACGAGGTCAAGCGGGACATGGAGCGCCCGGTCCCGATGGACCGGGTGATCTGCGGGGACGTCGGCTACGGCAAGACCGAGATCGCCGTGCGGGCCGCGTTCAAGGCGGTGCAGGACGGCAAGCAGGTGGCAGTCCTGGTCCCGACCACGCTGCTCGTCCAGCAGCACTACCAGACCTTCTCCGAGCGGTACGCGGCCTTCCCCGTGATCGTGAAGGCGATGAGCAGGTTCAACACGGCCACCGAGCAGAAGGCCGCTATCGCCGGGATGGCGGACGGCTCCGTCGACGTCGTCATCGGCACCCATCGACTGCTGTCGAGCGAGACCAAGTTCAAGGACCTGGGGCTCGTGATCGTCGACGAGGAGCAGCGGTTCGGCGTCGAGCACAAGGAGCACCTGAAGAAGATGCGGACGGCGGTGGACGTGCTCACGATGAGCGCCACCCCGATCCCGCGGACGCTGGAGATGTCGATCACCGGCATCCGGGAGCTGTCGACGATCGACACCCCGCCCGAGGAGCGCCACCCGGTGCTCACCTCGGTCGGCGCCTACGACCAGCGCCAGGTGGCCGCCGCCATCCGGCGCGAGCTGCTGCGCGAGGGGCAGGTCTTCTACATCCACAACCGGGTCGAGTCGATCGACAGGGCCGCGGCCCGGCTGCGCGAACTGGTGCCCGAGGCGCGGATCGCGACCGCGCACGGCCAGCTGAACGAGGACCTGCTCGAGAAGGTGATGGTCTCCTTCTGGGAGAAGAGGTTCGACGTCCTGGTCTGCACGACGATCGTCGAGTCGGGCCTGGACATCTCCAACGCCAACACGCTCATCGTCGAGCGGGCCGACGTCTTCGGCCTGTCCCAGCTGCACCAGCTGCGCGGCCGGGTCGGGCGCGGGCGCGAGCGGGCGTACGCCTACTTCCTCTACCCGCCGGACCGGCCGCTCACCGAGACCGCGCACGACCGGCTCGCGACCATCGCGCTGAACACCGACCTCGGCGCGGGCATGGCCGTCGCGATGAAGGACCTGGAGATCCGCGGCGCCGGCAACCTGCTCGGCGGCGAGCAGTCCGGGCACATCGCCGCCATCGGCTTCGACCTCTACGTGCGGATGGTCGGCGAGGCGGTGGCCGACTACAAGGGGCAGGCGCCCGAGGAGCTGTCGGACGTCAAGGTCGAGCTCCCGGTCGACGCGAGCCTGCCGCACGACTACGTCGGCAGCGAGCGGTTGCGCCTCGACGCCTACCGCCGGATCGCCGCCGCGGCCAGCGGGGCCGACCTCGACGAGGTCCGGGCCGAGCTCGTCGACCGCTTCGGCGCGCCGCCGGAGCCGGTGGAGAACCTGCTGGCCGTCGCCTCGCTGCGGGTGCTCGCCCGCGGCTACGGCCTGGCGGAGATCACGCTGGCGGGCAAGCAGATCCGCTTCGGCCCGCTGGAGCTGCGGGAGAGCCAGACGCTGCGGCTGCAGCGGCTGTACAAGGGCGCCGTGGTCAAGCCGGCGGCCCGCACGGTGCTGGTCCCGGCCCCGAGCCTGACCGGCCGGATCGGCTCGCCGCCGCTGCGTGACAAGGCGCTGCTCGCCTGGGCGGCCGACCTGCTCGCCGCCATCCTCGGTGACTCCGTCGCCGCCGCCGCCAGCGTCGCCACCGGTAGCGCGCCCGGCAGCCGACCGTGAGGGCTCGCGTGGGTGGGCCGTGAATGGCACGCATTGGGGTGGGGTCGGGTGCGTCACCCCTGATGGGGAAGCTAACGTGGCGTCCGTGAAGTCACCACGTCTGCAAGGCCGGCGGCCCTCGTCCCGGGGGGCACTGTTCGGTGCCGCGCTCGCGCTGGTGGCGGTGGCCATGACCGCCTGCACGAGTCATGCCGGCGCCGCCGCGCAGGTCGACGACCAGACGATCGACACGGCCACCGTGAGCGCCATCGCGGACCGCGGCATGGAGGCGTACACGGCCTACGCCGCCGCGCATCCGGATGTGGTCGCGCAGCGCGAGTCCCAGCAGGGCCCGATCACCCGTGACCTCGTGCAGCGCCGCGCGCTGAACAGCCTCATCCGGGTCAGGCTGGACGAGGCGAAGGCGCGTGAGCTCGGGATCACGCTCACGCCGCAGGACTTCGACGCCTACTACCAGGCGCTCGCGGTGACCCAGGCCGGCAGCGTCCCCGCCTTCGAGGACGCCGTCGGCGTGCTCGGATTCGCGCCGCAGGACGTCCGGACCCAGGTGCACGTCGACGCGCTCGAGTCCAAGATCGCGGACAAGGTCGCGCCGGACCTGGTCGGCACGGACGCGCAGGCGAAGTCGGCCTATGACGGCCTGCTGGCCCAGTTCGGGGTGAAGTCCCTGCCGCTCAGCTACGAGCAGCTGCGGCCGTTCCTGGCCCGTGACATCGTCGAGGGAACCGCGCGCTCGGACAAGGTCACCCCCGAGCTGGTCAAGCTCTCGCGTCAGGTCGGGGTGTCGGTGAGCCCGCGGTTCGGGGCGTGGAGCGTCGACGACCTGCAGGTGCTGCCGCAGTCCGGTTCCATCGCGACCACGGCGACGCCGGATCAGCAGCTGAGCCTGTCGTGACCGAGGCCGGCCTGGCCCGGGTCACGCTGCTCGCGACCAGCGCCCGGGTCGCGCCGGGCCTGCTCACCGCGCCTGCCTGGGACCTGGTGCGCAAGGCTCCGGTGCGCTGCGCCGACCCGGCACACCCGCAGCTGCCCGCGCTGCGCGCGGCCGGCGCCGACGTCGAGGTCCTCGCGTTCCCGGAGCCGGCGCTGTTGGAGTCGGTGCTCGCGGAGCTGCGCGCCGCCGCCCTCGCGGCCGGCGCGGACGAGGTGGTGTGGCTGCTCGAGCCGGAGGCCGGCTGGCCGGGCGCCTCGGCGGCGCTCGACGCCGCCCTGCGCGCGCACGCCGGGACCGAGCCGGAGGCGGTCCGCATCGTCGCGGGGACGCACGACGTGGCGGGCGCGGTGCTGCTGGACGCGGTCGCCGTGATGGACCGGCTGCGCTCGCCAGGCGGCTGCCCGTGGGACGGCGAGCAGACCCACGCCTCGCTGGCCCCATACCTGCTRGAGGAGGCCTACGAGGCCTACCAGGCGATCGAGGACGCGCAGCCGGCCGAGCTGCGCGAGGAGCTCGGCGACGTGCTCATGCAGGTCCTGTTCCACGCGCGGGTCGCCGAGGAGGCGACGGACGGCGACGTGGACCGGGGCGGTGGCCGGTTCGACGTGGACGAGGTCGCCGCCGGGCTGGTGAACAAGCTGGTGCGCCGGCACCCGCACGTGTTCGGCGACGTGGCCGTCGCCGGCGCCGACGAGGTGCTCGCCAACTGGGACGCCATCAAGGCCGTCGAGAAGGGCCGCCGGTCGGTCACCGAGGGTGTTCCGCTGACCCAGCCGGCCCTCTCGCTCGCCGCGAAGCTGCAGAAACGCGCCCGCAAGATCGGCGTTCCCGCCGACCTCGTCCTGCCCGCCGCGCCGTGGTCCGAGACCGATGCCGCGACGGTCGAGGGCGAGGCCTGCGAGGGCCTGCCCGTGGCGGACGGCCCCGGCACGGCCGCCGAGGCGGTCGCGGCGATCGCGGCCGGCCCGGAGCTGGACGAGCGCGGGATCGGCGACCTGCTGTTCGCCGCCGTGGCGCTGGCCGACGCGGCCGGCGTGGACGCGGAGTCCGCCCTGCGCGCGCGTGCCCGCGCCTTCCGCGACGCCCTGGCCGCGGCCGAGGAGTCCGCCCACGCCGACGCCGTCGATCCGGCCGGGCAGGACCCGGCCAGCTGGCGCCTACGGTGGTCGTCTCCCGCCTCCTGACCGCATCCTGACCAATTTGAGGTCATGTTGGGTGAGTGGTGGGTGGTTACGGTGACATGGGGGTGGTCGTAGCCTCTGGGCATGGAGACGACGACGCCCCGGCACGCGATCGCCGAGATCCGCGCGTTGGCCGCCCGGCGCAACGCCCCGCTGCTCCTGGAGCTGGATCTCGCCACCGACCCGGTCGAGGGGGTCGTCGACGACCCCCTGGCGGCCTGGCGAGGCCGGGGGCGCCAGACGCTGCGCGAGCTCGTGGACGGCCTGCGCCGGGCCGCGCTCGACCCCAGGACCCGTGTGCTCGTCGCGCACGTCGCCAGCTGCGGGATGCCGCTCTCGCGGGCGCAGGAGATCCGGGACGCCGTCGCCGAGTTCCGCGCGGCCGGGAAGTTCGCGATCGCCTACGCCGACACGTTCGGCGAGTTCGGCGGCGGGACCGTTCCGTACTACCTGGCCTGCGCCTTCGACCAGATCTGGCTCGCCCCGCCCGGTGACCTCGGGCTCACCGGCGTCGCCAGCCACACCCCGTTCCTGCGGGACGCGCTCGACCGCCTCGGCGTGACCACCGAGCTCGGGGCGCGGCACGAGTACAAGAACGCGGTCAACACGTTCGTCGAGCGCGGCTTCACCCCCGCCCATCTGGAGGCGACCACCAGGGTGGTCGAGTCGTGCGCCGACGAGATCATCGCGGGCATCGCCGCCGGCCGGCGGCTGCCGTCCGACCGGGTGCGCACGCTGGTCGACGCCGGGCCGCTGTCCGCGCGGGTGGCGCTCGGCGCCGGGCTGGTCGACCGGCTCGGCTACCGCGACGAGGTGTACGCGGCCGCCCGCGGGCGTGCTGGCGCGCAGGACCCGACCGTCGAGCCGGTGACCGCCGCTCCCGAGCCGCTCGCCGCGTCGGCGCCGGCGTCGCGGGGCCGCCCGCCGCTGGCCGCCGTCCCCGAATCCGCCGCGAAGCCCGCCATGCCCGCCACGCCCGCCATACCGGTCGCGGAAGGCGGGGACGCCGTCACGGACGAGCCTTCCCGTCGGTCCGCTGACGCGGATCCGGAACTCTCGACGGGCACGCTCCCGCTGGAACCCCTGCCCGCCGAGCCGGCGACGCCGCGCGCGGACGAGGGCCCCGCCGCTGTCGCCGCCACGGGCATCCCCGCCGCTGCCGCCGCGGACCGGCCCGGTGATGGAGCCGAGGGCACGGCGTCCGCCGGCGACGCCGAGATCCAGGCCGGTACGGGCGACGGGTCGCCGGCGGGCGGGCCACCGCAACGCTCACCGGACGGGGCCAGCCCGGTCCCGATGTACCTGGGCGCCTACCGCCGGTCGGCGGCGCGGCGGGAGTCCTCGCCGCCGCGCCGGGTGGCCCGCTCCCTCGCCGCGGTCGGCTCCCGGTTCGGCGCCCAGCGGGGGGACACGGGACCCGCGGTGCCCGCGCAGGCCGAGACGGGCGCCGGCCTGGACCCCGACGTCGCGGTCCCGCCGGCCCTGGACCCGGGCCGCGCCGCCGTCGCGCTCATCCACGGCACCGGGCCGGTGGTGCTGCGCCGCGGCGGCCCGGGGGTCGGCGGCCCCATGCTGGCCGCCGACGCCGTGTGTGCCGCCTTCCGGGCCGCGGCGAAGGACCCGGACATCGCGGCGGCGGTCTTCCGGGTGGACAGTCCCGGCGGCTCCTACGTCGCCTCCGACCTGGTGCGCCGCGAGGTGGAGCGGTTCCGGGCCACCGGTCGCCCGGTCGTCGTGTCGATGGGCGCGGTCGCCGCCTCCGGCGGCTACTTCGTCTCGCTGGCCGCCGACACGATCGTCGCCAACCCGTCGACGCTCACCGGCTCGATCGGCGTCTACGGCGGCAAGCAGGTGATCAGCGGGCTGCTGGACAAGCTGGGCGTCGCGATCGGTGAGGTCGCCCAGGGCGAGCACGCGCTGATGATGTCGGCGCGCCGCCCGTTCAGCGCCGGCGAGCGGGCCAAGCTGGAGGAGTTCCTCGACCGCGTCTACGACGACTTCGTCGGCAAGGTCGCGTCCGCGCGGGCGATGAGCCTGGAACGGGCCGGCGAGCTTGCGCGCGGCCGGGTCTGGACCGGCGCCGACGCGTACGGGCACGGGCTGGTCGACGAGCTCGGCGGCCTGGAGCGGGCGCTGCGGCTGGCCTGGGCGGCCGCCGGCCTGCCCGGGGCGCGCCCGGGACAGGTGCGACTGGTGCCGCGGCGGTCGCTGGTCGACCGGGTCCGCCCCGCTCGTTCCAGTGAGGACCAGGCCGCCGCCGCCCAGGCCGCGTTCGGCCTCGGCGGCACGCACGGCCTCGGTGCCGGGTGGGCCGGCGCCTGGGAGGCGCTGGCCGGCTACTTCGCCGGCGTCCTGACCGGTGACCACGCCGGTGGCTGGGGCCCGCTCGCCGGGCTCGCCGCCAGCGCCGGCCTGCCGGCGGTCGGTCCGCTCCTCATGCCCCCGATCGGGCCCATCGGCTGACGCGCTCGCGCTCGCGCACCGCGACCGGGTCGATCGCCGTGGTGTCATGTGGTGTTCGGCGTGTGGCCGACCCGGTCGGGTCCTCGCGGCGGTAGTCTCGCCCGGGCGGATTCGTCCGGACCTTGTAGCTTGTCCTTCCCCTCGACCTCTGGCCAATGGAGGATCCGTGCCGTCCATCGAGGATGTAGCCGCCCGCGAGATCCTGGATTCGCGTGGCAACCCCACCGTCGAGGTCGAGGTCCTGCTCGACGACGGCACGGAGGCCCGCGCCGCGGTCCCCAGCGGAGCGAGCACCGGCGCCTTCGAGGCGGTCGAGCTGCGTGACGGTGACGACCGCTACGGCGGCAAKGGCGTGACCAAGGCCGTCGAGGCGGTCATCGACCGGATCGRCCCGGCGCTGATCGACCTGGGCCTGGACGCCACCGACCAGCGGCTGATCGACGCGACGCTGATCGACCTCGACGGCACCCCGGACAAGTCGAGCCTCGGCGCGAACGCGATCCTCGGCGTGAGCCTCGCGGTCGCCAAGGCCGCCGCCAAGTCGAGCAACCTCCCGCTGTTCCGCTACGTCGGCGGCCCGAGCGCCCACCTGCTGCCGGTGCCGATGCTGAACATCCTCAACGGCGGCGCGCACGCGGACACCAACGTCGACATCCAGGAGTTCATGGTCGCGCCGATCGGCGCGAGCACGTTCGCCGAGGCGCTGCGCTGGGGGACCGAGGTCTACCACTCGCTCAAGAGCGTCCTCAAGGGCCGGGGCCTGGGCACCGGCGTCGGCGACGAGGGCGGCTTCGCCCCGGACCTGCCAACCAACCGTGAGGCCCTGGACCTGATCGCCGAGGCGATCCAGAAGGCCGGCTTCACCGTCGGCGAGGACGTCGCGCTCGCGCTCGATGTCGCCAGCACCGAGTTCTTCCAGGACGGCGCGTACCGGTTCGAGGGCACCGGCAAGTCCGCCGAGCAGCTGACCGACTACTACGCCGAGCTGGTGGCGTCCTACCCGATCGTCTCGATCGAGGACCCGCTGGCCGAGGACGACTGGGAGGGCTGGCAGGCGATCACCAGCCGGCTCGGCGCCAAGGTCCAGCTCGTCGGCGACGACCTGTTCGTGACCAACCCGGAGCGCCTCGCCCGCGGCATCGCGGCTGGCGCGGCGAACGCGCTGCTCGTCAAGGTCAACCAGATCGGCACCCTGACGGAGACGCTCGACGCCGTCGACCTCGCGCACCGCTCCGGCTACCGGACGATGATGTCGCACCGGTCCGGCGAGACCGAGGACACGACGATCGCCGACCTCGCCGTCGCGGTGGGCAGCGGGCAGATCAAGACCGGCGCCCCGGCGCGCAGCGAACGAGTGGCCAAGTACAACCAGCTCCTGCGGATCGAGGAGCAGCTCGACGCGGCGGCGCGCTACGCCGGCGCGGGCGCGTTCCCGCGGCGCGTGGCCGGCTGAGCCGCCCAACCGGCTGACCAGCTGCCATGCCGCGCCTGCCCCGGCGGACGACGCTCACCACCCGTGCCACCCTGCTGGCCGTGGTGATCTGCGTGCTCGTGCTGACGCTCGCCTATCCGCTGCGGCTCTACCTGCAGCAGCAGGCGGACATCGCCGCGCTGGCCAAACAGAACGCGGCGGCGCAGGCGCGCGTCGACGCGCTGCGCGCGACGGTCTCGAAATACGACGACGACGCCTGGGTCGAGGACGAGGCGCGCCGAAGGCTGCACTACGTCAAGCCGGGGGAAACGACCTACCTGGTGCCCGTCACGCCGTCGCCGAGCCCGGCGGCGGCGGGCGGTCGCGGGCGCTCCAGCCCCGACGACGCCTGGTACAGCCAGCTCTGGTCCCAGGCGAGCGGGCGTTGAGCGGCCCGCGCGGCCGCGGAGCACAGCCAGGACACGGCGCGTGGCCAGATGAGTGACGGGGGCGGGCGGGAAGCGGCCGGTGGTCTGGACCGCGATCTCGAGGTCGTCGAGGAGCAGCTCGGACGGCGGCCGAGGGCGGTCCGGCGGGTCGCGCACCGCTGCTCCTGCGGCCTGCCCGACGTCGTCGAGACGGCGCCGCGGCTGGAGGACGCCACCCCGTTCCCGACGCTGTACTACCTGACCTGCCCCCGGGCCGCGGCAGCGATCTCCCGGCTGGAGGCGGCCGGGGTGATGCGGGAGATGACGGCCCGCCTCGGCGAGGACCCGGGGCTCGCCGCGGCCTACCGCGCCGCCCACGCGGACTACCTCGCCCGCCGGGACGCGCTGGACGTGCTGCCGGGCAACCCGGGCGCCGGCGGCATGCCGGACCGGGTCAAGTGCCTGCACGTGCTCGCCGCCCACAGCCTGGCGGCGGGACCCGGGGTGAACCCGTTCGGCGACGAGGCGCTCGCCGCCACCGGCGACTGGGGCGCCCGCGGGCCTTGCGTCCAGTCCCCGTCACCCGTGACAGCGGGGACGACCGGACCTCTCAGCGGACCTTCTGACGACGAGGACGAGAAGGGAGCGGGCGGATGAGCCGTGTCGCAGCCATCGACTGCGGTACCAACTCGATTCGGCTGCTGGTCGCCGACATCGAGCCCGGCGATGGCCAGGGACCCGGCGAAGCCGGGCCGCGACTGCGCGAGTTGACCCGCCGGATGGAGATCGTCCGGCTTGGCGCCGGGGTGGACCGCACCGGTGAGCTCGCCCCCGAGGCGCTGAAGCGCACCCTTGCCGCGCTGCGTGACTACGCCGCCGAGATCGACCGGCTGGGCGCCACCAGGGTGCGGATGGTCGCCACCAGCGCGACCCGGGACGCGCGCAACCGCGCCGAGCTCGTCGACGGGGTGCGGGCGATCCTCGGGGTCGACCCCGAGGTGATCACCGGCGACGAGGAGGCCGCGCTGTCCTACGCCGGCGCCGCGGCGGAGCTGCCCGGCGCCGCGACCCCCATCCTGGTCGCCGACATCGGCGGCGGCTCCACCGAGCTGGTGCTCGGCGACGCCTCCGGGGTGCTCGCCGCCCGGTCGGTGAACGTCGGCTGCGTCCGGATGGCCGAGCGCCATTTCCGTTCCGACCCGCCCGACCCGGACGAGGCGGCGGCGATCGTCGCCGACGTCCACGCCGCCCTCGACCTGGCCGAGCAGGTGGTGCCGATCCGTACGGCGGCGACGCTCGTCGGGGTCGCCGGCACGGTCACCACGGTCGCGGCGCTGGCCGCCGGCCTGCCCGAGTACGACTCCGACCGGATCCACCTGCTGTCCACTCCAGCCGAGGCGATCGCGGAGGTGACCGGCAAGCTGCTGGCGATGACGCACTCCGAGCGGGCCGCCCTCCCGGTCATGCACCCAGGCCGGGTCGACGTCATCGCGGCGGGCGCGCTGGTGCTGCGCACCCTCGTGGAGCGGGTGGGGCTGCCGGCGGTGGTGGCCAGCGAGCGCGACATCCTCGACGGCATCGCCTTCTCGCTTGGACGCTGAGGAACCGGGCTCGCGGGCGCCGGTGGGGCCGGGGACCGGCTGGCCCGGCGACCCGGCGACGGCGGCGACGCCGGTGGCCCGGTCGCCCGGGGACGCCGCCCGGCTGGCCGCGACGGCACCGGACGCGGCCGAGGTCGACGCCCGCTCGTCGGTCTGCCGGGCCTGCCCACGGCTGGTGGCGTGGCGCGAGGAGGTCGCGCGGGCCCGTCGAGCCGCGTACGCCACCGAGCGGTACTGGGGTCGCCCGATGCCCTCGTTCGGGCCGCCGGACGCGCGCGTGCTGCTGGTGGGGCTCGCGCCAGCCGCGCACGGCGGCAACCGCACCGGCCGGATCTTCACCGGTGACCGCAGCGGCGACTGGCTGTTCGCGGCGCTGCACCGGGCGGGTCTCGCGAGCGTGGCGACGTCGACGGCGGCGGGCGACGGCCAGCGGATGCTGGGGGCGAGGATCACGGCGGCGGTGCGCTGCGCGCCACCGGTCAACAAGCCCACGCCGGCCGAGCGGGATGCCTGCCGACCCTGGCTGGTCCGTGAGCTGGAGCTTCTCCGCCCGACGCTGCGGGCCGTCGTGGTGCTCGGCGGTTTCGCCTGGCAGGCGCTCTGGCCGGGGCTGAAGGCCGCCGGCTACCCGGTGCCTGCCCCTCGTCCCGCCTTCGGCCATGGCACCCGCGTCGAGCTGCCCGACGGGCCGCTGCTGCTCGGCTGTTACCACCCCAGCCAGCAGAACACCTTCACCGGTCGGGTCACGGCCGAGATGCTCGAGGACGTGCTGTCCGCCGCCGCCCGGCATGCCGGCCTGGGCCCGCCCGACGACGACCGCGGCGCGCGCGACGGCGCTGACATCCGGACCGGGCCGGGCAGCCGGTAACCGGGCAAAGAGCTCGCAAGAGACAGGCCGGCCACCCGAATTGCCCTGGGCCATGCCACCTATGGATCGCCCGACCCGCGCGGTCGTGGCCTATATCACCGGTGTCTCGTACGTCATAGTCGGCTAGCCAAATGATGTATTCGTGGTCCACGTCACGTCTGGGCGGCTTCGGCGCGGCGGTACCCGAGGTGCCCGTCTCGCGCTTGGGGCGTACCAGTTGGCGCCGTGGGTACCGCCTTTCCCATGGCATTTGGTGGGGAGCCACGCATCCTCGTCGTCGGCGGTGGTTACGTCGGGATGTACACGGCCCTGCGGCTGCGGCGCCGGCTGCGTCCAGGTGAGGCGAGCGTGACCGTCGTCGAGCCCAACTCCTACATGACCTACCAGCCGTTCCTGCCGGAGGCGGCTGCCGGCAACCTGGAGCCACGGCATGTGGTTGTCCCGTTGCGCAAGGTGCTTCGTGGCTGTGAGATGATCAGTGGGCGGGTTACCAGCATCGCGCACGCGTATCGTCTCGCCACGGTCCGTACTGTCGGCGGTGACGAGTACGACCTTGGTTACGACATCCTCGTGCTGGCGCCCGGCTCGGTCGCCCGCACGCTGCCGATCCCGGGGCTCGCGGATCTCGGCGTCGGATTCAAGTCGGTCGCCGAGGCTATTTACCTGCGGAACAAGGTGATAAATCGGATCGACGCCGCGGCGTCGACGCGCGACCCCGTCGAACGCGTCCGCGCGCTCACCTTCGTCTTCATCGGCGGCGGATACGCGGGAATTGAAGCGCTCGCGGAGCTCGAGGACATGTCGCGTTACGCGTGTTCCTATTATCCTGACATTAGTCCGAACGACCTGCGATGGGTGCTCGTCGAGGCGACCGACCGCATTCTTCCCGAGGTCTCGCCGGCCATGGGGCTTTACACCGTCAAACAGCTCGAGCACCGTGGGATCGAGGTCCGGCTGAGCCGGCGCGTCACCAGCCTGGTGAACGGCCACGTCGAACTCGACGACGGCACCGAGTTCGACGCGGACACGATCGTGTGGACCGCGGGCGTGCGCGCCAACCCGGTGCTCGGCCACACCGACCTGCCCCTCGACGAACGAGGCAGGCTGCGGGCCAACCCCTTCCTTCAGGTCGAGGGGGTTCCCGACGCCTGGACGGCGGGCGACTGCGCCGCCGTGCCCGACCTGACCGGGCCGCCGGGCGCCACCACGAGCCCGTCGGCCCAGCACGCCGTCCGCCAGGCTCGCAGGCTCGCGGACAATCTGGTCGCCCACCTGCGCCGCGAGCCGATCCAGCCATACGAGCACAGGTACGCCGGCAGCGTGGCCTCCCTCGGCCTGCACCGTGGCGTCGCCGACGTCTATGGCATCAAGCTGCACGGGTGGCCGGCCTGGTTCATGCACCGGACCTACCACCTCAGCCGCCTGCCGACCTTCAACCGGAAGGCCCGCGTGCTGGCCGACTGGACGCTGGCCCTCCTCTTCCAGCGGGAGATCGTCTCGCTCGGCTCGCTCGCCGACCCGCGGGCCGACTTCCGGCGCGCGACCGCGGCGCCATCCGAGCCCGCCCCCGCCGCCGTCAGAACCGGCGCGGGCATCGCCAGGGGATGGCCGATCGGCCCGGTATGACGGCGCCGGATGCGTTGCCGGGCATGGCATCCGCGCGGGTGGGCCGCGACGCGGAGCGGACATATCGTCCTATGCGGAAGCAGTCGAAGACCATGACCGTCCTGTGATGACCACGCGACTTCCTATGACGGTCCGCACCGATCTGTCCGCGCGTTGTTCACCTCAACGTCACGAAGGGTGACGACTGCCCCGTCTGTCCGCCGTCCGGGTGATTTCTCCATGTTGTGTTATTCCCAGAACCTACGTAGCGTGGTAGAAATATCAGCGATGTAGACGAGCCGGTGTATCCCAACAGGTAGAGGAGGCTGTCCTAAAAACAGCTCGAGTGTCGGTTCGACTCCGACCACCGGCACGAGCCAGCGTTCCATGCTTGCCGCCTTTGGCGGCTTCGCCGAGGGCCGCGATATTGCCCCGGGGCCGAGCCCCGGACCCCGCGCCAAGGGGGCTTCGCCCCCTTGGATCCCCCTCCGGTCTCGCGGCTTCGCCGAGAGTGGCGATATTGCCCCGAGCCCGGACCTCGAGGGAAGGGGCTTCGCCCCTTGGACCTCGCTTCGGTTGCGCTTGCTGGGGTTTCTTGTATTGGTTGACTGTGGGGCTCATTGTGCTTCCGGCGCGCGTTGTCGTGGCCGTTCTGTAGCTCTGGGTACCCAGGTTCGCTCCCGCCTCGCCCGGTAGGGGCGGTTCCGCCTGGCCGGCTCGGCGCGCCGGGCGGCGAGTGCCCCTCGATGGGCCGGCGGGGTATGGGGAACCGCTGGGTGCGGGGTGACGTTTATCGTTTGCGGTTAGTGCTGGGTGGCGTGCGGGGCACGCTCCGGCGCGCGGGGCGGCAGGGCGCTGCTCAGTAGGTCAGCGCGAAGAGGGCGGCGAGCCGACATGGCGAGGATGCGATCAAGTAACCCGGTCTTCACCCGGATGCGTTCGGCACCGGCCGGTCGGGATGAGACAACCTGGCCGCCGAACCCGCGGGGCGGGATGCCCGGAGCGCCGACGCCGGAGGACCTGGCGCGGATCTACCGGCAGCCGAACGGGCTCACCATCGATGACGTCGTGATGCACACGCTCGGGCTGTTCGGGCTGGCGGGCGTCGGCGGTCTCGTCGGCTGGCTGCTCGTTCCGGGCTCGCCCGGACTGGTCATGGTCGCCGGCATCGCGGGGTTCGTCCTGAGCCTGGTGATCGGGTTCAGCGGGCGGGCGACGCCGCCCCTGGTGATCGCGTTCGCGGTGCTGGCCGGTATCGGCGCCGGCGGCCTCTCCCGGACGTACGAGTCGGCCTACTCGGGGATCATTCCCCAGGCCCTGCTCGGTACAGCCCTGATCTTCACGACCATGCTGATCGCCTACCGCAGCCGCCGCATCCGGGCGACGCCGCGGCTGGCGCGCATCGTCGGCTCGGTGCTGCTCGCCGTCGTCGCCCTGAGCCTGATCGATCTCGTGCTGCGGCTCACGACCGGCAGCCACCTGCCGGTGATGAACGACGCCACCCCGCTGGGGATCCTGTTCAGCCTGGTGGTGCTGGTGTTCGCCAGCCTGCAGTTCATCCTCGACTTCGACTACATCGAGCAGGCGGTGGCGGCCAGGGCGCCCCGCGCGGAAGCGTGGCGGGCCGCGTACGGCCTGCTCATCGGCTTCCTCTGGGTCTACCTGGAAATGCTCCGCCTCCTGTCGAAGCTGCGCCGCTAGGGCGGGAAGGAGGCCAGGGCGCCGGCGCGTCCCGCCCTGGACCTTCCAGATCGCCGGCCTTCCAGGTCGCCGGCCTTCTACATCGCGGTCCTGCCGGATCGGCGGCGAGGCCGATCCGGCAGGAACCCCGCCGCCGAGACGGTCAGCCTGAGCGGGTGGGGCCCGCGGTATCGATGGTGACGCGGATCAGGCAGCGCTGGTCGCGGACCATCGCGGCCCGGTAGTCGTCCCAGTCGGGGTGCTCACCGGAGACACCGCGGTAGTAGGCGATCAGGCCGTCCATCGCCGCTGGGAGCGTGACGATCTCGGCGTGGCCGCTGATCTGCGCCCAGGCGCCGAAGAAGCCGTCGTTCAGCACGCACAGGTCGACCGCCGGCTCGCGTTCGATGTTGCGCACCTTGTAGGCGGTCAGGCGGCTGCTGATGATGACCAGGCCGGCTTCGTCGACCCCGACGGTGACGGGTGACAGCTGCGGCCCGCCGTCGCGACGGCGGGTCGCCAGCACCGCTCGGTGATTCTCCTGGACGAACGCGCGTGCGGCATCGACATCCATGCCGCCATTGTCGCGGAGGCGAGATCGGTCGGATCCCCCGCGGTGCCGCGGCCTGGCTCGGTAGGGCCTCGGAGTCAGACCCTGATCGCGCGGCGGCGCATGTCGGACTCGTGGACGAGCGCGGCGGCGTAGCAGTGTGGGAGGTCGTACTCGTCGCGCAGCCAGTTGACACGCTCCGGGAACCGCAGCAGGCCTGGGCCGTCGGCGATCCGCGCGAGCCAATGGGCTAGATCGTGGCCGGTGACCTTTGGAAGGCGCTCGATGAGACTCTGGTGGGTCTGCGGGGTCTGGACGGAGCGAAACTGAGACATGGGCGCCTCCTGAGCTGAACCCGGCGTCAACGGACCATGAAGGGAGGGTGCATCACGACGAACGGTAGGGCAAGACCCGGCGTCGTCCTCGTCAGGTAAGGTGCCCGGATGTCGGAATCGGTCCATGGGCCGGCCCGCGATCTGGCCCGCGAGCTCCACCGGTTGCTCGACCGCCTCCGGAGCTGGAGCGCGGCCTCCTGGGGCGTGCGCGCGGCCGCCGGTGGCACGCGGGCCGAGCGGGCCACGGCGCTGGCCCGTGAGCTGGCTCGGCTGAGCCGCGTGGCGGGCTCCGGAGCCCCCGACGGCGCGCAGCCGCCACCACTCGCCGCCCACGGCCTCGCCGACCAGCTGACCGTGCTCGCGGAGGACCTGCTCGACCTGCTCAGCCGGGCCGACCTCGACCCGGCCCGGCGCGCCCAGCTCATCGCCGAGTCCCACGAGGTCGTGACCGCGGCCCGCGCCGACCTCGACGGCGTCGGTTTCGGCTTCGCCGGCACTCGCGGCCGCTGAGACGACGGTTCGCTACCCGGCCCCAGCGGGTACCGGTGTGGACAGACGGTAGTCGGCGGTGAGTGCGGCGAGGATCGGGACGGCGACGATCCGGGAGCCGTCCAACGTGTAGTGGACACCGTCGCGGGTCCTGGCCAGCACGGTATGGCCGGCCGGGTTGCGTAGATAGTCGCTGTAGTGGCCCTGATCGGTCAGCTCGGGCGTCAGGTCGAGGAACTCGGCGCCGGGCACCTGGCGGGCGGCGTCCGCCACGGCGGCGTTGAGCTGGCGGAAGTAGCCATCGAGCCGGCCGGAACGCGCTGGCGGCAGGCTGGCCCAGTACACCCGGCGCTGTCCGCCGTCCGTCCAGATCCGGAGCAGGACCAGCGCGCGGCGCCGGTACTCGTCGGCCCACCGCGGCGACCCGGCTGGCAGGACCGTGCCGTCAGGCAGCGTGATGCCCTGGCCGTCGTTCGCGCCGAGAGCCACGACGACGACCTCCGGGTCACGGGCCGCGATCTGCTCGCGGGCGTGGCTCGCCCAGTCGAAGAAGTCCGGCCGCACAAGGCCGGTGCCGAACCGGGTGTCGGTCTGCGCCCTTACGGTGGCCGGCCCGGTGTTCGCGATCGTCGGTCCCAGCGACTCGGTCAGCGAGTCGCCGGTGACGAGGACGCGCAGTGGGTCGGCGGTCGTCGGGACCCGGACCGGGGCGGGCGCGGGCGGCGGGGGTGTGACCAGCCCTTTTCCCCCCATCCGCGGCTCGGCCGTGGTGGCCGCGGACTTCTCCTGGCCCGCGGCGGTGACCAGCTCGGAGTGGGTGGCCGGGGCGCCATGCCCGAAGAACGCCGAGAGCCGCCTGCTTGGCCAGTCGAGGCCGAGTGGGTGGGTGACGGTCGCGAGCGGCCGGGCGAGGGCCAGGACGACGTCGCGGGTCGTGCCCGCCGGCATTCCCTCGCCGGCGTGGACCGCCGCCGGCGCGCGCAGCACCGCCATCGCGGCCAGCGACAGCGTGACCAGCGCGAACGCGCGCCGGGCGGACACGACCCGTGACGACGAACTTGCCGCCGACGCCGACGCCGACGCCGACGCCGACGGTGGCGGTGGCGGTGGCGGCGGTGCGGGTGGCGGGTTCGACGGTCCCCGCGGTGCCGGCGCGGGAAGGCGTCGCGACGGGCCGGGCTCGCCGGTGTCCGTCGCGCCGTCGCGCCCGGTCGGCGTCTCGTCCACGTCCGCCTGGGTGTCCACGGCCCACGAGCCTGCCACGCCGCTACGTATCGTCTCCATCAACGACACGAACCGTTTCCTCCGTCGATTCGGTCTCCCTCACCGAACTGCCGGATTGACTCTGGGTGATATCGGGGCGCCTCGTCAGAACCGAAAGTAAATGAACGGGGCGACGTCCTGCTGGCCGACGAACGAGTACATGACCAGCAGGAAGGCGGCGACGGCGAGCGCCTGGACGGGCAGCCTCAGCTGGTCGAAGGCACCCTGGGCCGCCGCCCACCAGCGCGCCGGCACCGCGGCCAGGCCAAGGCCGACGACGATCGCGAGGATCACTGTCGGCGTCACCAGGCCGACGGCGAGACCACCGGTCACCAGCCGGCGCAGGATCTCCCCGGTGGTCGTCAGGTCGGGGGACCGGAACAGCACCCAGGCGGCGCAGACAAGGTGGAAGGTCACGATCCGGCGCACCCAGCGGCCAGCCGCCGTCCCCGCCGTTTCGGGTGCTTCCGTCCCCGGTGCCGCGGTCCCCGGTGCCACCGTGACGAGCCGCGCCGCGACTGGGGCTGGAGCTTGAGCCACGGCCGTCAACGCCGGCGTGAGGGCGGGGGAGCCGGCCGGATCGAGCCTGGCGGGGTCACCGCCCGCACGCGGATGCGGGATGGTCCCCGAACGGGCGGCATGGTCGGCGGCCAGCGGCATGAGCGCGTCGACCGGGCGGCGGTGGCCGTGGGGGCGGGCGCGGCGGCGGACGAACGCGCGCTCGGCCGCCAGACCGGCCCCGTGCGCCGCGCCCCAGCAGACGAACGTCCAGGCCGCTCCGTGCCACAGCCCGCCGAGAACCATCGTGATCAGCAGGTTCAGCTGGGTGCGGCGCGGGCCGCGCCGGCTGCCACCAAGTGGCACGTAGACGTAGTCGCGCAGCCAGCGTGAGAGCGTCAGGTGCCAGCGTCGCCAGAACTCACGCAGGCTGGTCGCCGCGTACGGCCGGTCGAAGTTGTCCGGGAAGCGGAAGCCCAGCAGCAGGGCGATCCCGATGGCGATGTCCGAGTAGGCCGAGAAGTCACAGTAGATCTGCACGGCGTAGCCGTAGATCGCGACGAGTACCTCGATGGACGAGTGCTGCCCCGGCGTGTCGAAGACCGGGTCGACCAGGCGGCGGGCCAGCAGGTCGGCCAGCACCACCTTCTTGACCAGGCCGCCGCAGATCAGGAAGACGGCGCGGGTCGCCGGGACGGCGGCGCGGTCGCGCGGGCTCGCCAGCTGCGGGATGAACTCCCGTGCCCGCACGATCGGCCCGGCGACCAGGTGCGGGAAGAACGCCTCGTAGACGGCGAAGTCGATCAACTTCGCCGGCCTGGTGTCGCCGCGCCAGACGTCGATGACGTACGAGAGCGCCTGGAACGTGAAGAAGGAGATGCCGATCGGCAGCGCCACCTGCAGGAGGGGCAGCGGTGCGCCGAGCCCGATCTGGTCGAGCGTTCGGTCCACCGACAGGGCGAAGAACCCGTAGTACTTGAACCAGGCCAGGAGGCCGAGATCCGCCGCGATCGCGCCGATCAGGATCCTTCGGTCACGGCGGCGGGCCAGCAGGGTGGCGGCGGCCTGGTTGACCAGCGTCGACGCGACGAGCAGGAGCACGAACCGGGTGTCCGTGTAGCCGTAGAAGAAGTAGCTCGCCGCCAGCATGAACGGCTTCCAGTACCGCGGCCGCGGCATCAGCCACCACGACAGGGCCATCACGACCAGGAAGAAGGCGGCGAACTCGATCGTCGGAAAGACCACATGCACCGCCCTCGTCGCCATCGGTAGCCGGTGTCACCTTACTCAAGGTGATCCCATCGATACTGATAGCGACTGTCGGTGGCGAGGCCGGTAACTCTCACATGCCGGGCTTGATCACCATCAGGAAGACGATCGCGACCCAGCAGGACGTGGTGACCAGGCCGGTGAGGGCGAGCCACGGGAGCCGATGGCGGGCCGCCATCCCGGTCTGCTCGATCTCGGCGACCGCCGTCGCGACGCCGCTGGCCAGGATGGTGACCGTGAGCAGGGTGGCGATCGCCCAGAGGGCCACGGAGCTGGTGATCCAGCCGTCTCCGTAGTGGCGCACGCTGCCGAACGGCCCCTGCCGGACCAGGACCAGGCCGAGGGCGACGACGCCGAGCGAGGCCGCGGCGGCCAGCCGCAGCACCAGCGGCGCCGGGCGCAGCAGCGGGAGCGCCCGCAGGCCGACGAACGTCATCGCGGGCAGGCAGAGCCCCGCGAAGGCCAGCGGGCTGATCACGAACAGGGCGCCCACGACGTGCAGGGCCAGAACCAGCCCGTACGGCCCACTGTGCGGCATGCGCACGACGCTACCGACCGCCCGAAGCGCCGCGAGGGCCGGCCCCGCCGCGAGGGCCGGCCCCACGCCCGCCTGCCGGGTCCGCGATCGTCGCCTCCTGCTGGGATGAGCGCGCGGCGCTCGTCTCAGCAGGGCGTCATCGGTCTGTCACAGGCCTATCGCGTGCTGGTACAGGTCTCGGATCGCCGGGCCGAACCAGGTGCCATAGATGGTGCCGGGATCTGCCGAGTAGGCGTAGCTGACCACCGAGTCCACGGTGCCCCCGCCACCGGCGAACCCGGTGAACCAGGCGCCTCCGCTCGCGCCGGCGGTCATGGCGCAGGGCACGCCGAGCGAGGTCCCGCCGTTGGGGTCGGCGGTGGGCGTGGCGGAGCAGTACATCAGCGTCGTGCCGTCGTAGGGCGGAAGCTTCGGGTAGCCGAGAACGGTCTGCGGCTGCCGGCCCGTCCCGAAGCCGATCGGGAAGGCCCCGCCGATCACGGCCTGGACCGTTMGGCCGCCGAGCGGCCGCAGGGCCAGGAAACCCACGTCCTCGCTGAAGTTCTGCTGGTATCCCCAGCCGTTCGTGACGGTCAGCTGCCGGGCATGCCAGACGCCGTAGGGCGAGGCGCCGTTCGCGTAGCCGGGGATGAAGATGACGTTGGTGGCGAACCCGCCTCTCGCGCCCCCCTCGTGCAGGCAGTGCCCGGCGGTCAGCACGAGGTCGCCGCCGGTGCTGTCGACCACGGTGCCGGAGCAGGCGTAGTCGGTGCCGGCGATCGTGCTGAACAACGCTCCCTCGGCGCGTGCCGCGAGCCCGCCGCCGCGGTAGGGCATGACCTGGTTGCCCGCGAGCGGTACCCGGCCGGGCACCGCGGCGCTGGGTACCACAGCGCCGGACAGTTGGCCGTCGGGTGGCTGGGCGTCGGGTCGCTGGACGCCGGGTGGCTGGGCGTCGGGCGAGCGCGGGCCAGGCGCCAGGCCCGCGGCCGGGCTGGCGGGCTGGGCGTCCGGCGCGAGTGTGCCGGGCCGCTGGGCGACGTCGCCGTCGACGGCCTGGGCCCGGCGCCCCGGCGTCCAGTAGCGCGCCAGTTCCTCGTCGGTCTGCGCCTGGCGTTGGGACGTCACCGGAGCCGTCGGGACCCCGGCGACGGGATCGTCGGTCACGCCCGAGGACGCGGGCTCCGACGAGGGGCTCGGGGCCGGTCCCAGCAGGAACAGGGCGGCGATGGCCGCCACCGCGACCGTGAGCCCGGCGAGCCAGGGGCGCCGCCGCCGCGCGGCGCCGTGCCGCCAGCCGCCGCCGGGCGTCGTGCCGCCGCGACCACCCGTGCGTTGGTCGAGACCGTCCCGCTGGCGACGCTGGCTCCGCTGGCCGACCAGGGCCCGCGGGCCGCGTGGCCCGGATCGCTCGTGTCGGCCGCGGGGGCGGGACCAGCCACGCCGGTCACCGCGACGGCGATGTTGGCCTCGTTTGGAACGCGTGACGCCGGACGGATCTGTGGCGCCGTCTTCCAGGGTCGACGAAGACCCCACCCCGATCTGTGAAGACATGAGTGCGGACGGTAACAGCGGCGACCGGGGTTCCCGCGCTCCGAACGGGCTGGGCCAGCCCGGGCAGCTGGGTCAGTGGGGGCACTCGGGGTCCCGACCCCAGTCGGGCCCCAACCGTGGTCAGGCGGTCGGGTCCGGCGCCGACGGCGGCAGCGCCCGATCGGCGTCGACGCGGGCCGTGGCCTCGGTCCAGGTCGGCGGCTCGGCCGCGGCGTCGTGCGCCCAGAAGACGAACGTGGAGTCCGCCATCGCGGGCCCGAGCGTGCGCATCGCCGCCCGGTGCTCGGGCGAGCGCACGAACCCGTCGAGCGCCCGCCGGTCGGTCCAGCCCGACAGCGTCCAGTACTCGCCGCGCATCGGGCGGGCGACGAGTGATACCCCGAGAGCGCCGGGGGTGGCCAGCAGCGCGCGCCGTACCCGCAGGGCGTGCCGGAGCATCGTCACGGTGTGCCGGCGGGAGGCGATCGAGAACCGGGAGGCCATGACCACCGGTGCGCCGGCCGACGGGTCGGGCGTCTCGGTGGGCGCGGTCGTCGCGGTGGCGGACGCGGCCGAGCCGGCGGCGGACGGCGTGGACCAGGGAATGGTGGCCATCTGAAGCTCCTGGGACTCTTACGGTCCATAGTAGACCGTCTGTTTCGGACGGTCATAACTATAGTATGAATCGGACCGTCCGCAAGGGGTAGTCTGCGAGCTGTGGAAGAGGAAGACGCGCCCGGCGCGACCCACCCGCCCTCGTCGGCGCCGGGCGCGGCGTCGCTGACGCCGGTCTCCTACCTGGTGCTCGGGCTCGTGGCCAGGCACGGCACGGCCACGCCCTACGACCTGAAGACGTTCGCCGCGCAGTCGGTCGGGAACTTCTGGTCCTTCCCGCACGCGCAGCTCTACAAGGAACCGCCGCGGCTGGCCGAGGCCGGCCTGCTCGCCGAGGAGCGCGAGGAGTTCGGGCGCCGCCGCCGAATCTTCCGGATCACCGACGCCGGCCGGTCGGCGCTCACCGACTGGCTCGCCGGCGGCGAGACGGCACTGGGGGAGTTGCGCGCGCCGGGCCTGCTGAAACTCGCGTTCGCGGAGCTGGGCCGCCCGGCGGACGCGGTGACGCTCGCGCGTGGGCAGGCGGCCGCTCACCGGGCGCAGCTCGCCACCTATGAGACGTTGGCGGCGCTCCCGACGGACGCGATGCCGTGGTCCCTGCGGCGCGCGCTGGAACTCGGCCTCGGCTATGAGCGGCTGCAAGTGGACTTCTGGGAGAAACTGCTCGCGGACCTCACCGCCGGCCGGATCCCCCCGCCCACCGACTAGATGCTGTGTCGTCCCATGGTCTTGGACCTCACTGCCAAGCGGCAGCCGACCGCCCGTGGTGACGGCGCATCGGCGCAGCGCCCGGGGTCCCTGCCGGATCGCGAAGCGATCTGGGAGGTCTGCCAGCCACCTCGGCAACCCTGAGCCAACCTAGCCACCGTCATAGGCCGCAGGCCGGATCCAGGTGGCGAGGGCGCCCGGCGCCCGGCGCCCGGCGCCCGGCGCGGAGCGTCTGCCGCCGGACCGCCTCAGCGGGCCGCGCGGCGGCCGCCGCGGGAGCGCAGGTAGTCGTGGACGACGTACTGGTCGAGCGCGTTCGGGTCGGGGGAGAGCACTCGGCCACCGTTGCGCCGGGCCATCTCCTCGACGAAGCGCACCAGCCGCGGCTCGGTGTCCAGCATGAAGACGTTGATGTTGACACCGCGCCTGGTCAGCCGGTCGACCTCGGCGAGGGTGAGCTCCAGCGTCTCCGGCATCGGCGGCCACGAGAAGGCCGGTGTGCCGTCGCGCAGCAGATGCGCCGTCGGCTCGCCGTCGGTCACGACCATGACGACCGGCTCCGACTCGGGGTAGCGCGACAGCAGCCGGCCGGCGATCAGCAGGGCGTGCTGCAGGTTCGTGCCCTGCACCATCTCCGAGTCGAGGCCGGCCAGCTCCACCGGCCGCAGCTCGCGGGCGTAGTCCGAGAAGCCGATGATATGGATCTTGTCCTGCGGGAACTTCGTGGTCACCAGGGTGTGCAGGGCCAGCGCCGTCGACTTCGCTATCCCCCAGGTGCCGCGCAGCGCCATCGAGTAGGACAGGTCGACGAGCAGGCAGACGGCGGCCGAGGTACGTCGCTCCGTCTCGGCCACGGCGAAGTCCTCGACCTTCAGCCGGATCGCCCCGCCCGGGCCGGGCGGGCCTGACCGGAGCACCGCGTTGCGCACGGTCCGTACGACGTCGATCGGCTGCGTGTCCCCGAACTCCCAGGCGCGCGCGGTACCGATCAGCTCACCCGCGCCGCCGGCGTCGGTCTGCGCGTGGTCGCCGCGCGCGCCCGACGAGATCTGCCGGAAGATCCTGGCCAGCGCCGACTGGCCGATCCGGCGTACCGCCCGGGGCGTGAGCTCGAGGCGCCCGGAACGGCGGGTGATGAAACCCGCGCGTTCCAACTCGCGCTCGATCTGCTGAAGCTGGCGCAGGTCGTCGACGGCGGAGCGGCCCAGCGCCGCGGCGACCGCCTCCGGGTCGACGTCGTCGAGCGAGGCTCCCGGGTAGTCCTGGCTGAGCGCGGCGGCCAGCTCGTCGAGCTCGGCGAGCTCCTCGATCGCCGACGTCGCGTCGCCGAGGCCGAGCCCGGCCCCGCCGCCGCGCGGGTCGCCGAAGCCGTTCGCTCGCCCCGACGGGCGCATGCCCCAGTTGAGGTTCGGGCGGGCGGCCCGAAGCGCGTCGCCGAGCTGGGAGAGCTCGTCGGCCAGGCCCATGTCCTGGACGGCGGAGGCCATCAGCTCGGCCAGCTCCTGGCGCTGCTTCGGCGACAGGCCCGCGAGCAGGCGGGCGGCGGCGGCCGAGCGGCGGGCCAGCGTGTCGACCAGTTCCTCGAGGTTGCCGGGCTGCTCGGGGAAGAACTCCCCGAACTCGCGCATGAACTCGCGGAACGCCTCGTCGGTGTCCTCGCCGCGGGCGTCCTGGGCCAGCAGCTCGTTGAGCGCGCGGACCATGTCGCGCACCCGGCCCATGTCCTCCGGGGTGGCGCCGGTCAGCGCCTCCTTCATCCCGCGGAACTGGGAGTCGAGGACCTCGCGGCGCAACAGGTCGGCGATCTGGTCGTAGGTCTCGCGGGCCTGCTCGGAGCGCCAGTCGTAGTCGGCGAGCTCGCGCACCGCGCGGGCCGGGTCGCCCGGCAGCGCGTCCAGTTCGGCCTCGCGCATCCGCGCGTCGTCCGACGGGTCGGGGAACAGAGCCGCCCGCTCCTGGCCGATCGCGGTGTCGAGCAGCCGGCGCACCTCCTGCAGCGTGCCGTCGAGCCGGCCCCGGGAACGCACCTCCCGGCGGCGCCGGTCGACCGCGCGGCGAAGGTCGTCGAGCCCGCGCCGGTCGTTCATGCCGCGGCGCAGCAGCGAGTCGAGGGCCTCGCGCGGCGTGCGGCCTTCCAGCACCTGGCGGGACATCTCGTCGAGGGCGTCGGTGGCGGCGAACGGGAAGTCGAGCGGGTCGGGGCCGCCCGCCCAGGGGCCGTAGCGGAACTCGTTGCTCACCGTGTGATCCCGTGCCTCTCAGGGCCTCGCTTCGCGAGGTTCCACGCCCCTGTGGTTCAGGGTGCGTCCGCCCCGCGCCGCTCTCTGTCATGTCCCGCTGGCCCCGAGATCCCGGCCCGCCGTGGGTACCCGTCCCCGCCGGCGGCGCCGCTCGCGGTCAGCCGCCGTAGACCGTCCGTCCGGGCAGTTCCTCCTTGGCGAGCCGGCGGTTGAGGTGCAGGCCCTCCATCGCCAGCTCCAGCGCCGCGGCGGCGAGCCCCGGCGACTCGGCGCCGTCCACCCCGAGCTTGGTGAGCATGCCGGCGAGCCCGGGGACCGGGCCGACCCGGCGCAGCAGCTCGGCGGCCGGGACCAGGTCGCCGGTCTCCACCGGGCCGTCCGCGTCGAAGCGCTTCTGCAGCCCGGCCAGGTCCGTGCCGGCGAGCCGGGCCCGGAACGTCTCGGCGATCGCCCGGCGCAGCAGGTGGGTGAGGATCTCGTCCTCCCTGCCCTCCTCGAGCGCCTCGAACTCGACCTTGCCGCGCACGGCCGGCACGATCGATCCGAGGTCGACGACCCGGGCCGTCGGGACGTCCTCGCCGGTCAGCGCCGCTCGCCGGACCGCGGAGGCGGCCACCGTCTCGGCGGCGGCGACGGCGAGCCGGGCCGACACGCCGGAGCGCTGGTCCACCTGGGGGGCGTCGCGGACCAGCCGGGTGAAGCGGGCGACGATCTCGATCAGGTGGTCGGGCAGCGCCGGCGCGCCCAGCGGGGAGCCCTCCCAGGCCAGCACCGCCTCCTGGCGGATGAGCCGCAGCTCGTCGTCGAGGCGCAGCGGGTAGTGGGTGCGCACCTCGGCGCCGAACCGGTCCTTGAGCGGGGTGATGATCCGGCCGCGGTTGGTGTAGTCCTCCGGGTTGGCGGAGGCGACCAGCAGCAGGTCCATGGGAAGCCGCAGCAGGTAGCCGCGGACCTGGATGTCGCGTTCCTCCAGCACGTTGAGCAGCGCCACCTGGATGCGCTCTGCCAGGTCAGGCAGCTCGTTGACGCTGAAGATGCCGCGGTTGCAACGGGGAACCAGGCCGTAGTGGACGGTCTCCGGGTCACCGAGGGTGCGACCCTCGGCGACCTTCACCGGGTCCACGTCGCCGATCAGGTCGCCGACGCTGGTGTCCGGGGTCGCGAGCTTCTCCCCGAACCGGTCGTCGCGGTGCCGCCACGCCACCGGCAGCTCGTCGCCCACCTCGGCGTGCAGCGCGCGGCAGCGCCCGCAGACGGGCGCGTACGGGTGATCGTTGATCTCGCAGCCGGCGACCACCGGCGACCACTCGTCGAGCAGGCCGACGAGCGTGCGGATGAGGCGGGTCTTGCCCTGGCCGCGCTCGCCCAGGAAGACGATGTCGTGGCCGGCCAGCAGCGCGCGCTCCACCTGGGGCAGCACCGTGTCGTCGAAGCCGACGATGCCGGGGAACCGGTTCTCACCGGCGGCCAGCCTGGTGAGCAGGTTGTCTCGTAGCTCGGTACGCACGGAGCGGTACACGTGCCCGGACGCGCGCAGGCCGCTCACGGTCGTGCCCGCTGGCGTCGAGCCCGCGGCTCCCGCCGGATCGACGGCAAAACTCGTACCGGATCGGCGAAGCCGATCCGGTACGCCGTCGACTCGGGAGGCCCGAGACGGGACGGCCGCCGACGACGAGGCGGTGGGACGGGGCGGGACCGGCAGATCTACCACCCCACCGACGCTACCGCCCGGCTACGGCTTCGCCAGCCCGGTTGCCAAACTCACCCCGAATCGGGTCCCCTCCGCGTGCCCGCTGATCAGGGCAGTTCCGGAAGGTTCGAGAGCTGAAAGCCCCTGCCGGCGGGGGGCAGTCACCGGCGCAGTCACCGGGGGAGGCCCCGGTGGCGCGACTACCCGACCGCCGCGGCTCAGCGGGCGTACGGGGCGACGGAGACGATCTCGACGGAGGCGCCCCGGCCGTTCGGGAGGGTGTAGTTGACCTTCTCGCCGGCCTTGTGGCCGTTCACCGCGCCGCCGAGCGGAGAGGCGGGGGAGAAGACCTCGATGGCCGCGCTGTGGTCCTCCCGGGAGCCGATGAGGAACCTCTCGGTGTCCTTCTCGCCGGGGAAGCGGACCTCGACGACCATGCCGGGCCCAGCCACGCCGGCGGTGCCCGCCGCCGGCTCGCCCACCTTGGCGTCCCGCAGCAGGTCGGTGAGCTGGCGGATGCGGGCCTCCTGCTTGCCCTGCTCCTCCTTGGCGGCGTGGTAGCCGCCGTTCTCCTTCAGGTCGCCCTCCTCGCGGGCGGCCTCGATCTTGTTGGCCAGCTCGGTGCGGCCGGTCGTGGTGAGGTAGTCGAGCTCGGAGCGAAGCCGGTCGTAAGCCTCCTGGGTGAGCCAGGTCTGCTGGGTCACGCGTCACGCTCCTCGTAGCAAAGCAAATACTCAGATTATCAGGAAGATCTAGAAACTCCGGACGACACACGACGCACGCCCATCCGGCGAAGGGCGGTGATCCGGCGGTCCTCGACGTCCTGGACCCCGTCGGTCACATCCCCAGGTCCGGAGACGCTGACACCGACGGTCACGCGGCGCCTGCCCTGTGTGCCAGGACGGACAACGCCGACGTCACGCCGCGCCGCGACCGCGCRCCCCCTCGTCGGACCTCACTGTCCCAGGGACGCGTGCGCGGACGGTGCATTGTGCCACGGCGTTCGGTGACTTTTCCATAACGAACGTGAACTTGGCCACGGTCGGGGTCCGGTCGGGGCCCGGTCGTGGCAGTGGGCGCCCCGGCCTGTCGGGCGTCTGGCGGCCCCCTCGCGTGGTTCCGGATCGGAGCCAGCCGCCTGATGGTCTCGCTGGTGGGAGTTCGTGGCCCTGGCCCTGGCGGGCCGGGTCCGGTCGCGGCCGCGGCGTGTCGCGGGCGGGTCGCGTGACGTCGGACACATTGACGTGCATGGCCTGGTGAGACGCCGTGGCGAGTCTGGCCTGTCGGGGGTATCAGCCACAATGGCCCTATGCCGGTGAACCCCGAGGCAGCCTCCGCTGGCAGCGGCTTCGCCGCCGAGCGCGCGGTCGCCGCCGAGCCCCTGTCCGAGCCCAAGGCCGCGTCGGGCCGCGGTCTTCGGCTGATGGCCATACACGCCCACCCCGACGACGAGTCCAGCAAGGGCGCCGCGACGATGGCGCGCTACGTGAGCGAGGGCATCGAGGTTCTCGTCGTCACCTGCACGGGCGGCGAGGCGGGCAGCGTGCTCAACCCGGCGCTGGACAAGCCCGAGATCGTCGAGCGGCTGTCCGACCTGCGCCGCGAGGAGATGGAGCGGGCGCGGGCCATCCTCGGCGTCCGGCAGACCTGGCTCGGCTTCGTCGACTCGGGCCTGCCGGAGGGCGACCCGCTGCCGCCGCTGCCGGCGGGCACGTTCGCCACGCTCGACCCGCGGGAGGCGGCCGCGCCGCTGGTCCGGCTGATCCGTGAGTTCCGGCCGCAGGTCATCACGACCTACGACGAGAACGGCGGCTACCCGCACCCCGACCACATCATGACCCACAAGATCAGCGCGGTGGCGTTCGAGGCGGCCGGCGACCCGGAGCGCTACCCGGAGCACGGCGTGGCCGCGGATCTTGAGCCGTGGCAGCCGCTGAAGCTCTACTACCACCTCACCTTCCACAAGGCGCGCATCCTGGCGCTGCACGAGGCGATGCAGACCCGTGGCCTCGAATCGCCCTACGGGGAGCGGCTGGAGAACTGGATCGACCGAGCCGAGGACAGCGCCCGGCTCACGACCAGCGTCGAGTGCGCCGACTACTTCGAGGTGCGTGACCGGGCGCTGCTGGCCCACGCCACCCAGGTCGACCCGAACGGCCCCTGGTTCCGGGTGCCGATGGACCTGCAGCGCGAGGCCTGGCCCACGGAGGACTACCAGCTCGCCCGTTCTCTCATCGAGGTCGGCACCCTCCCCGAGGACGACCTCTTCGCCGGCATCCGGTAGCTTCCCCGGCCTCCGCGAGGTCCGCGGGTCCGGCGGGAACCCCGGGGGCCCCGCCTGGCTGTGCGCCGAAGATGCGCTGGTGATGGGCGTAAGGTCAGGTTGTGAACCAGGTGCTTGCTGGGCCGGTGCTTGCGGCCGATGAGGTCAGCGGTGGGACAGCTGGGCTGCTCATCGTGGTCTTCCTTGTTGTGGCGGCTGGTTTGGTCTTCTACTTCATGTTCGGCAGCCTCAAGCGGCTGCGCAGCAACGTCGACCGGGGCGCCTTCGGGGCCGCGAGGGCCGGCGCTCCTTCGGCCGAGGGCGGCGCCGGCGACAAATCCGGGCAGGTCGCCGTTCCCCGCCAGGCCGACGGGTCCGCGGACACCGACCGCAACGCATAGAAACGGGCGCGCGGGTCACGCGCCCCCGCCGACCAGCGCCGTCGCCCGAACGCCGGAGCCGCCCGCTTGATCTGGCCGGTGGCGGATGCCGACGGCCGGCGCGCCGGCTGGAAATTCGGTCGCCCCGGTACGCTCGGACGGAGACGATCGACACTGTCCGCGCCCGCGGCCGCCTGATGTGGAGCCGCGTGATCACACGCGCGCGTGGATCGCGTGGATCATGACCCGCCGAGTGGATGCGACGAGAATGACCGACAACGCTCAGGACATCACGACCCCACCCGCCACCGCGGCGGCGGAGACCGAGCCGTCGTTCCGGTACGGCGCGCGGCTCGCGGGTGAGATCGAGAACCGGTGGCAGACCTGGTGGCGCGAGCGAGGCACGTTCGCGTCCCCGAACCCGGTCGGACCGCTGTCCGACGGGTTCGAGGAGGTCAAGGGGCTGACCCCGTTCTTCGTCCTGGACATGTTCCCGTACCCGAGCGGCGCGGGGCTGCACGTCGGCCACCCGCTGGGCTACATCGGCACCGACGTGTATGCGCGCTACCTGCGGATGACCGGGAAGCACRTGCTGCACACCTTCGGCTACGACGCCTTCGGGCTGCCCGCCGAGCAGTACGCCATCAACACCGGCCARCACCCGCGGGTGACGACCGAGGCGAACATCCGGAACATGCGACGCCAGCTGGGCCGGCTGGGCCTGGGTCACGACACCCGCCGCGAGATCGCGACCACCGACGTCACGTACTACCGGTGGACGCAGTGGATCTTCAAGAAGATCTTCGACAGCTGGTACGACGAGCGCCTGGACCGGGCCCGCCCGATCGCCGAGCTGGTCGCCGAGTTCGAGGCGGGCACCCGCGTCCCGAGCCAGGAGACGAACCCGTCCGGCCTGCCCTGGGGCGAGCTGGACGCCACCGAGCGTCGCAGGGTCGTCGACGGCCACCGGCTGGCCTACCTGGCCGAGGGCCTGGTCAACTGGTGCCCCGGGCTGGGCACCGTGCTGGCCAACGAGGAGGTCACCGCCGAGGGCCGCAGCGACATCGGCAACTACCCGGTGTTCCGCCGCCCGCTGCGCCAGTGGACGCTGCGGATCACCGCCTACGCCGAACGGCTGATGGCCGACCTGGATCTGGTCGACTGGCCGGACTCGATCAAGCAGATGCAGCGCAACTGGATCGGCCCCTCCGATGGCGCCCACGTCACGTTCCCGGCCTGGATCGGCGGCCCCGACGACCCGCCCGGTCCCGCGCTGGCGGTAGAGGTGTACACCACCCGCCCGGACACCCTGCCCGGCGCGACGTTCATGGTGCTGGCGCCCGAGCACCCGCTGGTCGAGCACCTGACGGCCGCCGCCTGGCGCGACGGCACCCCGGACGGCTGGAAGTTCGAGGAAGCTCGCCCGGTCGACGTCGCCGAGGCCGAATGGACCCCCGCCGCCGCCGTCGCCGCCTACCGGGACTTCGCCGGCAAGCGCAGCGATCGCCAGCGCGGCGAGGAGGTCGACCGCACCGGCGTCTTCACCGGTGCCTACGCCCGCAACCCGATCACCGGGGTGGCCATCCCGATCTTCCTGGCGGACTATGTGCTGCTGGGTTACGGCACCGGCGCCGTCATGGCCGTCCCCGCACACGACCAGCGCGACTTCTCCTTCGCCCGCGAGTTCGGCCTGCCGACCCCACCGGTGCTGGCGCCCAGCGACGACTTCCTGGCCGAGCACGGCCTGTCCTCGAAAGACTCGGTCGACGTCTGGCCGGTGGCGTTCTCCGGCGAGGGCGAGTACCTGCCCGCCCCGCCCGGCGCCCCGGTGCTGACCGGCCTGTCCAAGGCCGACGCGGTGAAGACCACCGTCTCCTGGCTGGAGGACGCCGGCCGTGGCCGGGCCGCCCGGTCCTACCGGCTGCGCGACTGGCTGTTCTCCCGGCAGCGCTACTGGGGCGAGCCGTTCCCGATCGTCTACGACGAGACCGGCCTGCCGATCGCCGTGCCCGACGAGGCGCTGCCCGTCGAGCTGCCGGAGATGACGGACTTCCGGCCGACCCCGATGGCCGACGACGACGCGTCCGAGCCCGTGCCGCCGCTGGCCCGGGCCACCGACTGGACGACGGTGACGCTGGATCTGGGCGACGGGCCGCGCCAGTACCGGCGCGAGACGAACACGATGCCGCAGTGGGCCGGCTCCTGCTGGTACTACCTGCGTTACCTGGACCCGACGGACACGGAGCGGTTCGTCGACCCGGAGATCGAGCGCTACTGGATGCAGGCCGTCAGCGGGCCCGCGGGGGACGGCGGCGTCGACCTGTACGTCGGCGGTGTCGAGCACGCCGTGCTGCACCTGCTGTACGCCCGGTTCTGGCACAAGGTCCTGTACGACCTGGGCCTGGTGTCGACGAAGGAGCCGTTCAAGCGGCTGTTCAACCAGGGCTACATCCAGGCCGACGCGTTCCTGGACGCCCGCGGCATGTACGTGCCCGCGGTCGAGGTGACCACCGACTCCGGCGGCGCCCTGCGCTACCAGGGCGAACCCGTCACCCGACGGTCCGGGAAGATGGGCAAGAGCCTGAAGAACAGCGTGACGCCCGACGAGATGTACGACGCCTATGGCGCCGACACCCTGCGCGTCTACGAGATGGCGATGGGCCCGCTGGACGCCGACCGCCCCTGGCGGACCGATGACATCGTCGGCCCGCACCGGTTCCTGCAGCGGCTGTGGCGCAACCTGGTCGACGAGGCGACCGGCGAGGCCAGGGTGGTCGACGCGGAGCCGGACGACGAGGCGACCCGGACGCTGCACCGCACGATCCTGGCGGTGCGCGCCGACTACGCCGGGATGCGCTTCAACACCGCCGTCGCCCGGCTGATCGAGCTGACGAACTTCGTCAGCAAGCACTACAGCGACGCGAACCGGCCGCCGCGCGCGCTGGCCGAGGCGATGGTCCTGATGGTCGCCCCGCTGGCGCCGCACATCGCCGAGGAACTGTGGGCACGGCTGGGCCACGACGGATCACTGGTCCACGAGCCGTTCCCGGTGGGTGACGAGGCGCTGGCGGCCGAGTCGTCGGTGACGCTGCCGGTCCAGGTCAACGGCAAGGTCCGCTTCACCCTGTCCGTCCCCGCCGGCGCCGGCGAGGACGACATCCGGACCGCGCTGACCGCCCACGCCGACTACGCCAGGCACACCGACGGCAAGACGGTGAAGCGCCTGATCATCGTCCCCGGCCGCATCGTCAACATCGCCGTCGCCTGACCCGATCCGGCCGGCTGTCAGGAGCCGGGGAGGGGGATCCGGTCGAGAAGTACCTCATGGGGGCGGGGACGGCGGCGGGGGGACGGGCTGTCGTAGGCGACCAGGAGCGTCCCGTCGTCGCCGGGGGCGTGGGTGATGCCCTCCGCGTGATCGACGCCGTCCCCATAGGGAATGTCGAGGACCTTCTCGAGTTGGTTGCCGGTGACCACGACGCTGGCGCGCGCATGGGCCGCGCCGCGCCAACGGTAGACGCGGACCGGGCCGTCCAGGTCCATCGTCGGGCCGGCGAGGAGAAGAAGGTCGTCGCCGTGCGCCAGGAGGTCGCGGACGCCGAGACCGTCGAGATCGAGGAAGTGCTTGCGGTAGGGCACGCCGGTCGCGCGAGGCCGGCGGCCGTCGACGGGGGCGAGCAGCAGGTGCTGGCCAGGGCCGTCGACCAGGCGCAGTTCGAGGACGACGGCCCACCCGCGCAGCACCGGGCCGCGCAGGCCGACGTAGATCCTCTCGCCGGCGACGGCGAGGCCTTCGACGTCCAGGCCGTTGTCCTTGCTGGGGATCTTCAAGAAGCGGCCGAGATGCTCGTCGTCGGCGAGCGCCGTCGTCAGCCGGGTCCGCCTGCGCAGACCAAGCGCGGCGGCGGTGAGCCGGGTGCCTGGCCGGGTGGGGTCGGGCGCGGACGCGACGAGCGTCGGCAGGCCGCCGGCCGTCACCACGGGGATGCGCCCGATCAGGAAACGGTTGCGGTTCCTGGCGACCTTGGCGAGCCGGAGCAGGGCCTTCTCGGTGGCATGGCCCGGCTTCACCCGCCTGCGGGTCAGACTGTGCGAGCCGACGAACCAGAGGTAGCCGCCGGCTCGGTCGATGCCCTCGATGTCTATCTCCGGCACGACGCCGTCATCGCCCGGCCCCTCGGGTAGCGGCAGGAAGTCTCCGATCGGGAACGAGACATGGCCGCCGTAGGCGTCGCCGGCGGCGTCGAGCGTCACCCGCTCGATCGCGACCGTCTCGTCCGCGCCAAGCCAGAGGCAACGCCCCTCCGCCTTGAGGGTCGACAGCGACTCGGTGGCGTCGACGAGGTCGGCGGCGCGCCCGTCGGGCCTGAYGGTGTCGTCCCCGGGACCGCCGAGCCGGACGACCACCGTGGCGATGCCCGTGGCTGGAGGCGATCGGCGGTCAGGAGGGGTCATCGTAGCCCTCCCGGACGGCAAAACGGGCCAGTTCCACCCGGTTGCGAAGTTGAAGCTTGCTGAGGACGTTGTGGACGTGATTCTGCACGGTGCGGGGGGAGACCCCGAGGCGGTCGGCGGCGTCCCTCGCGGTCAGGCCCTTGGCGACGAGACGCAGCACCTCGACCTCGCGGGCGGTCAGCCGGGGCGCGGCCGCCGACCTCCCGGGGGCGGGGCTCGGTTCCCTGGCGGCGCGGGACATCTCGCCGAGGACCAGCGCCGCGAGGCCCGCGCTGAAGACCGGTTCGCCCGCGGCCGTCCGGCGCACCGCGTCCACGAGCTCCTCGGGACGCGCCGACTTGACCAGGTAGCCCGACGCCCCGGACTTGACGGCCGTCAGGACGTCCGCCTGCTCGCCGGACGCGGAGACGACGAGCACCGACCCGCGAAACCCGGTCGCGCCGGCCTGCGCCCGCAGGCCACGGATCACCTCGACCCCGGAGCCGTCGGGCAGCGAGAGGTCCAGCACGACGATGTCCGGCCTGGTCGCCGCCACCACGCGCAGCGCCTGCGCGACCGACCCGGCGGTGCCGACCACCCGGAAGCCCGAGGCGTCGAGGTCCCGGCTCAGCGCGTCGCGCCACAGCGGGTGGTCGTCCACGACCACGATCCGCCGCGGCTGCTCTGGCGCGGCGTCGCCCGGCGGTCCCGACCCCGCGGGTGTCGCGCCAGATCCCGCCGGCTCATCGGGGGACACGCAGCTCGACCTCCGTTCCCTGGCCGGGGCGGCCGGACACCGCGACCTCGCCACCCAGGTCACGGATGCGCCCGCGGACGCTGACCGCGAGGCCAAGGCGCCCCTCGGCCGCCGCCTGCTCGGGCCGTCCCGGCGCGATACCGACACCATCGTCGCGAACCGTCACGGCGACCTCGTCACCATCGTCTTCCAGCAGCACCCAGGCCAACGCACCAGCCCCGGCATGCCGGGCGACGTTGTCCAGCGCCGCCCGCACCGCCGCGACGACCTCGGCGGCCCGGTCCGCCCGCAGGAGCACCGGGACCCCAGGAGTAGCGACCGTCACCACCAGCCGCCGGGCCGGTCGCCCGGTGGCTGGCTCACCGGTGGCGTGCGCCAGGGCCAGCAGCGCCTCCGCGAGGTCGGTGCCAGCGGCACCGCTCCGGCCCACCGGCCCGTTCGACCTGCCGGGACCTGCCAGGAGGACGGGCGCGGTGCCCTGGGCGGTCGTCGCCGGCCCGCCGGGGCCTGGAGTGCGCAACAGGTCGCGCAGCAGGGCCTCCTGCTCGGCGGCGAGCCTCGCCACCTCCGCTGTCGGCATTCCTCGTGGTGCCTCCCGGGCGATCAGCGCGAGGACCTGCAGCACGCCGTCGTGCACCCGGCGTGCCAGCCGCTCGCGCTCGGCGTCACCGGCGCGCGCCTCCAGCACGTCGGTGAGCGCCGCCTGGGCGCGCAGCGCCGTGCGGCTGAGGTGCCCGGCCACCGCGCCCGAGACGAGGAGCAGCATGCTCGTGCCCACCAGCGCGTCGGTCAGCATCCGCCACTCGGCGATGAAGATGGCCGACATCAGCAGCCCGCTCGCGATCCCGCCCGCCGCGCCCCAGAGCAGCGCGGCGCTGAACACACCGCTCGTCACCCACATCATCGGCAGGGCATGGCTCGCCCGCGGGCCGACGAGCTCGGCGCCGGCCACCAGGCCAGCGCAGACCGCTACGTCGGCGAGGACGAGGCCGTGCAGCAGGCGAGACCGGTTCCCTCGGTTGGCACGGGGCACCAGCACGGACAGCGCCGCCGACCAGCCGACCATCACACCCAGCAGGCCGACGCCCAGCGCCGGCCGGTAGGCGTCGTCGAGCCGCGCCGCCCCGGCGACGGCCGCATAGCCCAGCGACACCCACCGGAACACCGAGAGCGACCGCCACAGCGCGCCACGCACGCCATCCGGGCCACGACCGGTGATCACCACGCCCAGCTCGGTCAGCCGGGTGCTCGAAGCGTGGAAGGGCTGCCGCCCACCGGGTGCCGCTCCCAATACCGCGCCGTCGGCGCCGTCCGACACCGTGTCGTCGGCGCCGCCCGCCATTGTCGCGCTCCTGCCGCCAGACACGGCGCCAGTCTCGCAGAAGCGGTCAGAACGCACCTGAGCGTACTTACTCAGGACATCGTGTGTGCTCTGGCTCAGGTCGGCCGCCGCGTTCGTCCCGACACTGGCCGCATGACGAAACCACCGGCTTCGCGGACGACCACGTCATTCTTCGTGCAGTCCATCCTGTCCTTCGCCGTCTCGACCGTCTCGGTCCTGGTCGCCATCGCGTATCTGCCCGGCGACGCCTGGATGCGCGGGCTCCTGGGGCTCGGCCTGCTCTACGTCGTCACCTCGACGTTCACGCTCGCCAAGTGCGTGCGCGACCATCAGGAGACGGCCAGCGTGGTCAGCCGGGTGGACCAGGTCCGCCTCGAGCGCCTGCTCGCCGAGCACGACCCGTTCCGTACGACCTCCAACACGTGACGACCACCCGTCGGCCGCTCGGACACCCGGATGTCGGGATGTCCGGGCGGCCCGGTGTCTGAGCAGTCGATCTCCGAGCAACCGGGTGCCTGAACAGGCGGGTGTACGAGCGGTCGACGTCCTACCCGTCGACGTCCTACCCGTCGGCGTCGGAGGCGCCCGGCCGGCGGGTGCGCTTGGTCGCCGAGCGGCGGCGTTTGGTGTCCAGGCGGCGCTCGACGGAGCCCCTGCTGGGCTTGGTGGGGCGGCGGCGCCGGGGCGGCGGCGCGGTGGCGTCGTGGAGCAGCGAGACGAGCCGGTCGAGCGCCGCCTCGCGGTTGCGCAGCTGGGAGCGCTGCTCGGAGGACGTGACGACGAGATCACCGTCCACCAGGCGCCCGGCCAGGCGGGCAAGAGCTCGTTCGCGCAGCGGTTCGGGGATGGCACGCGAGCGAGCGACGTCGAAGCGGACCTCGGCCCGGCTGTCGGTGGTGTTCACTCCTTGGCCGCCGGGACCGGACGAGCGGGAGAACCGCCAGCGCAGCTCGGTCTCGGGCAACGCGAAGCCCGGGCGGACCGCGCGCGCGGCCCGCTCCTGGGGCACGCGTGCGACAGGCTCCTCGGGCATGAACCCATGGTGCCAGGATCCCCCGCCCGCCGGAACCGGATAAACCGGACGCCGGCCGAGGCGGCGAGCGAATCCGCCGGCGGTAGCTTGACGCTGTCTGTGCCCTGCCGTGGTTGTGAACCGGCCCGCTCGACGACCACCGGAGGGCGGAAACGGCGATCGCCCCCGCCGATGGGAGCAGCGGGGGCGATCGTCGGGCGCGAGCCGGATCGGGCGTAGGGCGGGTCGGCCTGGGTCAGGCGTCGGCCGGGGTGGTGGCTAGCTGCCCAGTCGCTCCACCAGGGCCTCGTGCTCGGCCCAGAGCTCGGCGGGGAGGCGGTCGCCGAAGGTGTCGTAGTGCTGCGGGATCAGGGCGGCCTCCTGCTTCCACACCTCGGTGTCGAGGGTGAGCAGGGCCGTGAGGTCGGTCTCGGAGACGTCCAGGCCTTCCGTGTCGAACGACTCCGTCGTCGGGTGGACGCCGAGCGCGGACTCGACGCCGTCCGCCTCGCCCTCCAGCCGGCCGACGATCCAGGCCAACACGCGGCTGTTCTCGCCGTAGCCCGGCCACAGGTACTTGCCCTCGGGGCTCTTGCGGAACCAGTTGACGTAGTAGATCCGCGGCAGCTTCGAGGCGTCAGCCTTCTGCCCGACCGAGAGCCAGTGGGCGAAGTAGTCGGCCATGTTGTAGCCGCAGAACGGCAGCATCGCGAACGGGTCGCGGCGCAGCTGGCCGATCGCGCCGGCCTGTGCCGCCGTCGTCTCCGAGGAGACGATCGAGCCGAAGAACACGCCGCGCCGCCAGTCGGGTGCCTCCGTCACCAGCGGCACCGCCGTGGCCCGGCGGCCGCCGAACAGGATCGCCGAGATCGGCACGCCGCGCGGGTCCTCCCACTCGTCGGCGATGGTCGGGCACTGGCCGGCGGGGACGGTGAACCGGGCGTTCGGGTGCGAGGCGGGCTCGGGCGAGTCCGGCGTCCAGTCGCGGCCCTTCCAGTCGATCAGGTGGGCGGGCTTGTCCTTGGTCAGTCCCTCCCACCAGACGTCGCCGTCGTCGGTGCGGGCGACGTTGGTGTAGACCGCGTTCCCCCACAGGGACGCGATCGCGTTCGGGTTGGTGTCGACACCGGTGCCGGGCGCGACGCCGAAGAAGCCTGCCTCCGGGTTGACGGCGTAGAGCCGGCCGTCCTCGCCGAAGCGCATCCAGGCGATGTCATCGCCGACCGTCTCGGCCTTCCAGCCGGGGATCGTCGGGATGAGCATCGCCAGGTTGGTCTTGCCGCACGCCGACGGGAAGGCCGCCGCGACGTAGCGAACCTGGCCCTTCGGGGAGGTGAGCTTGAGGATCAGCATGTGCTCGGCGAGCCAGCCCTCGTCCCGCGCCATCACCGAGGCGATCCGCAGCGCGTAGCACTTCTTGCCGAGCAGCGCGTTGCCGCCGTAGCCCGAGCCGTACGACCAGATCTCCCGGGTCTCCGGGTAGTGCACGATGTACTTCGTGGTGTTGCACGGCCACGGAACGTCTTCCTGTCCGGGCTCCAGCGGGGCACCAAGCGAGTGCACCGCCGGCACGAAGAAGCCGTCCTCACCTAGCTGCTCGAGTGCCGGGGCGCCCATGCGCGTCATCGTGCGCATCGAGATCGCCACATATGCAGAGTCGGTGATTTCGACGCCGAGAGCGGAGATACGCGATCCGAGTGGCCCCATGCAGAAGGGCACAACGTACATGGTGCGGCCTCGCATACACCCGCTGAACAAGCCGCGAAGTGTGCCGCGCATTTTCTCTGGCTCGACCCAGTTGTTTGTCGGACCGGCGTCCTCGCGATTCTCCGAACAGATGTATGTCCGGTCTTCGACGCGGGCGACATCGTTCGGGTCGGAGGCGGCGTAGAAGCTGTTGGGACGTTTCTCCTCGTTAAGCTTCACCAAGGTCCCGCGCTCGATGAGCAGGCTGGTGAGCCGGTCGAACTCCTCGGCGGAGCCGTCGCACCACTCCACCCGGTCCGGCTGAGTGAGTTCGGCGATCTCGCGCACCCAGGYGATCAACCTGGCGTGCTTGGTCGGGGCGGCATCCARCCCGGGAATCTGTGCCGCGGTCGTCACAGCTCACACCTCCGCTCGCGTCGAACCTGCCGCGTTCTCGCCTCGGTATACAGGTGCAGCTTGCGCACCCGAACGACCTCGTGTACCGGCGGTCACAAACCAACGGCTACAGTGGAAGCCGCTACCCTGTGAAGTCTGTACTGGGGACGCTCGAGGCCGCGTTCAGGATCATTAGACTGTACCGCTCTTTCCATGCACAGTCGCGCGGTACGCCGGGGGGCGGAAACGTTGGATCCATCACGCATCGGGACGGGCTGGCCAGGCCCGGTGCGCCGGGGCGCACCGCCCTCGGGGGCGGGTGCGGTTATCGTTCTGGCGTGGTCACTCACGCAGCGACGCAGCCGACCGGGCCGGGACCTGACGGCAACCGCGCCGAGGACGGCGCCGACAAGCGGGCTCACCCGCGTGACCTGACGCGACCGCGCATGCGGGGATGGCTACATGCGGGCGCATTTCCGGTAAGTCTGGCGCTCGGCGTGGTGGCCGTGGCGCTGCCGACGACGCTCGGCGCCCGGCTCGCGGTCGGCGTTTACGCGATCAGCATCACCGCATTGTTCGGGACGAGTGCGCTCTACCACCGGACCATGTGGTCGACCTCACGGGCGCGCGCGCTGATGAAGCGGCTCGACCACTCGATGATCTTTGTTTTCATCGCGGGGACGTACACGCCCTTCGCGCTGCTGGCCATGCCCAGACACATAGCGCAGCCGATCCTGGCCGTCGTCTGGGGCGGGGCGGCGCTGGGCGTCGTCCTGCGCATGCTGTGGTTGCACTCACCGCGCTACCTGATCGTGCCCCTCTACATCGCGCTGGGCTGGGTCGCGGTCTTCGTCTTCCCGGAGGTCCTGCACACCGCCGGCGTCGCCACGCTGACCCTGCTCGTCGTCGGCGGCGCCTGCTACAGCGTCGGCGCGATCATCTACGCGCTGCGCCGCCCGAACCCGTCGCCGACGGTCTTCGGCTACCACGAGGTGTTCCACGCGTTCACCCTCGTCGCGGCTTGCTGCCACTACGTCGCGCTGATGCTCGCCATCTACCGCTAGGGCGCTCCCGTTGCTGGACGCTCCGCGCCCACAACCGGGCAGCGCCTCGGGGTTCCTGCCGGATCGGCGGAGCTTGCGGAGCCGATCTGGGAGGTCCGGGGCGCTGAGCGCCCTCTCCACGTGGTTCCGGGCCGAGGCATATGGCGGTGGCTGGGCTGGATCGGGGGCTGACGAGGTGGCCGGGTTGGCACTGCGCTGATGCGCCGTCACGATCTGTGGCTGGGTTGGGGGAACGCGTCACTAGAACGAGGTCCCACCCGACGACGTCGGCCTGGTCGGCCCGCGCGGCGGGCGGGAAGGCGTCGTTGGGCAATAGCGTCACAGACTGTGTCGTGACCGCGTTAAGGAGCTTCTGTGGCGAACAGGCTGGCTGACCAGACGTCCCCCTATCTGCTGCAGCATGCCGACAACCCGGTCGACTGGTGGCCGTGGGAGCCGGCGGCGTTCGCCGAGGCGGCCAGCCGGCAGGTTCCGGTCCTGCTCTCGGTCGGATATGCGTCCTGCCACTGGTGCCACGTCATGGCGCACGAGTCGTTCGAGGACGACACCACCGCGGCCTACATGAACGAGCATTTCGTCAATATCAAGGTCGACCGGGAGGAGCGCCCGGACGTCGACTCCGTCTACATGGACGTCACGATGGCGCTGACCGGGCACGGCGGCTGGCCGATGACGGTGTTCCTGACCCCGACGGGGGAGCCGTTCTTCGCCGGCACCTACTTTCCGCCTACCCCCCGGCCCGGGATGGGCTCGTTCCGCCAGGTCCTCTCGGCGGTGTCGTCCGCCTGGGACACCCGCCGCGAGGAGATCGAGTCCTCCGGCGCGGACATCGCCCGCAAGCTCGCGGAGGCCGCCGAGGCGCCCGTCGCCGGTGGCCGCGGCCCGGCCATCCGGCTGGACGGCGAGCTGCTCGACACCGCGGTCGACCAGCTCGCAGCCAGGTTCGACCCCCGTCACGGCGGATTCGGCGGCGCGCCGAAGTTCCCGCCGTCGATGGTCGCCGAGCTACTGCTGCGTCACCACGCCCGCACCGGGAACGAGCGCTCGCTCGGCATGGTCGCCCTCACCTGCGAACGGATGGCCCGCGGCGGGATCTACGACCAGCTCACCGGCGGATTCGCCCGCTACAGCGTCGACGCGACGTGGACGGTCCCGCACTTCGAGAAGATGCTCTACGACAACGCCCAGCTGCTGAGGGTCTACCTGCACCTGTGGCGGACGACCGGCGACGCGCTCGCCGCGCGGGTGGTCCGCGAGACGGCCGCCTTCCTGCTCACCGATCTGCGCACCCCGCAGGGCGGCTTCGCCTCAGCCCTGGACGCCGACGCGGTACCGCCCTCGGACTCGGACACGGATGGCCACCCCCACCAGCCGGTGGAGGGGGCGAGCTACGTGTGGACGCCCGGGCAGCTGGCCGACGCGCTCGGCCCGGATGACGCCGCCTGGGCGGCCAACCTGTTCGAGGTCACCGCGACAGGCACGTTCGAGCATGGGTCATCCGTGCTCGCGCTGCCGGCGGACCCCGACGACGCGGACCGGTTCGCCCGGGTCCGGGCCACGCTCGCGGCCACGAGAGCCGCCCGCCCGCAGCCGGCGCGCGACGACAAGGTGGTGGCGAGCTGGAACGGCCTGGCGGTCGCCGCGCTCGCCGAGGCGGGCGCGCTGTTCGAGGAGCCGGAGTGGGTGACGGCCGCCGAGCGAGCGGCGGTGTTGCTGCGCGACGTGCACCTCGTCGACGGCCGGCTGCGCCGCACCAGCAGGGACGGCCGGGTGGGTCCCAATGTGGGCGTGCTCGACGACTACGGCAACGTCGCCGACGGCTTTCTCGCGTTGCACCAGGTGACCGGAGCCGTCGAGTGGCTGGAGCTCGCGGGCCAGCTGCTCGACGTCGCCCGAGCCCGCTTCCGCGCCGCCGACGGCGGCTTCTACGACACCGCGGACGACGCGCCGACGCTGCTGCGCCGGCCCCGCGAGGTCTCCGACTCGGCGACCCCCTCGGGCCAGTCGGCGTTCGCCGGCGCGCTGCTCACCTACGCCGCRCTCACCGGCTCGGCGGGGCACCGCGAGGACGCCGAGGCCACGATCGGCCTGCTCGCCCCGTTGCTCGCCAGGGACGCCCGGTTCGCCGGGCACGCGGGCACCGTCGCGGAGGCGCTGCTCGCCGGCCCGCCCGAGGTCGCCGTCGTCGGCCGGCCCGACCTGGAACGGCTCGCCCGGCTTGGCACCACGCCCGGCACGGTCGTGGTGACGGCCGGACCGCTCACCGTCGACCGTCCCGAGCCCGGGGTCTACGTCTGCCGGCATTTCGTCTGCGAGCGACCCGCGCGCACGGCCGAAGAGGTCCGCCGCCTGCTCGGCGCGCGCCTGCCGGCCTGAGCCTCCGCGCGCCTCGCCGGTAGCTGTCCGTGACCGGCTTGGGCGGGGGGACCGATTGAGTGATGATCGTCTTCTGTTGGGTATGAGCGGAGGGTGATAGAGCGCGGCGTGAGTTCGTGCTGGACAGCGATCGCGGCGTGGCCGGGGGGTGACGGGTATCACGTAACGGCAGCGCCTTCGGCCGCATCGCGCAGGCGTCGACGCGGCGACGTCATGGCTCATGGCGAATGCGCAGGGTAACGGTTCGCGTCCGATGTCGGCGGTCATGGTGATGCCGTGGCATCTGCGTTACGGAAGGCGTCGATGTACTTTCGCGACGTGTTCGGCAAAGTTGGTCGCCAACGCTCCGACCTGCGGCTACCGTGATGCCCTGACGTCTCAAGTCGTGGTCCGGCATTGGGCTGGACCGCTGGGAGGCCCCTACGTGCCGCAGTCGCGACAACGCCAGGAGGCCGGGACCCGGCCCCCTGTGGGGCTCTTCCCGGACAACTCCTAGTAAGCGGGTGGGCGTGTGCCACGAACGCATGTCGTCGACACAAGCGTGCTGTTGTCTGACCCTCGCGCGCTGCTGCGATTCGCGGAGCACAACGTCGTGCTCCCCCTCGTTGTGATTGGGGAGCTGGAGGCCAAGCGAAACCACCCCGAACTGGGCTGGTTCGCCCGGGAGGCGCTGCGCATCCTGGACGACCTACGCATAAAGCACGGGAGGCTTGACCACCCGCTGCCGCTGGAGACCGGCGGCACCCTGCGAGTAGAACTCAACCACACTGACCCGACAGTGCTACCACCGGGGTTCCGGGTCGGTGACAACGACTCGCGCATCCTTTCCGTCGCGCTCAACCTGGCCGCGGACGGCGACGACGTCGTCCTCGTCACCAAGGACATGCCGCTTCGCGTCAAGGCCTCCGTCGTCGGCCTCGACGCCGAGGAGTACCGGGCGCTGCAGCCGGTCGACACCGGCTGGGGCGGAACGGCGGAGCTCGGGGTGAGCCAGGAGGACCTCGACCGGCTGTACGCGGGCGAGCACCTGACCCTCCCGGCCGCGGCCGAGCTGCCCTGCCACACCGGTCTGGTGCTGACCGCCGCCGGCGGCAGCGCGTCCGCGCTCGGCCGGGTCTGCCCGGACAAGTCGGTGAAGCTGGTGCGCGGCGACCGGGAGGCGTTCGGGCTGCACGGTCGCAGCGCCGAGCAGCGCGTCGCCCTCGACCTGCTGCTCGACCCGGAGATCGGGATCGTCTCGCTGGGCGGCCGGGCCGGCACCGGCAAGTCGGCGCTGGCACTGTGCGCCGGCCTCGAAGCGGTGATGGAGCGCCGCGCGCATCGCAAGGTCGTCGTCTTCCGCCCGCTCTACGCCGTCGGCGGTCAGGATCTCGGCTACCTGCCCGGCAGCGAGAACGAGAAGATGGCGCCCTGGGCGCAGGCGGTCTACGACACCCTCGGCGCACTGGTCTCCGAGGACGTCATCGACCACGTCGTCGAACGCGGAATGCTCGAGGTGCTGCCGCTGACGCACATCCGCGGCCGCTCGCTGCACGACTCGTTCGTGATCGTCGACGAGGCGCAGTCGCTGGAGCGCGGTGTGCTGCTGACCGTGCTCTCCCGACTGGGTGCCGGTTCCCGGGTGGTGCTCACGCACGACGTGGCGCAGCGCGACAACCTGCGCGTCGGCCGGCACGACGGCGTCGCGTCGGTGATCGAGACGCTCAAGGGCCACCCGCTGTTCGCGCACGTCACGCTGACCCGCTCCGAGCGCTCGCCCATCGCCGCACTGGTCACGACGATGCTGGAGGACCTCGTCCTATAAGGGCTCCATAGGAACTCCAGAGGAAAGGGACACCTCGCCTGACGGCTCGGTTCGGGCTCACGGCGCACGACGGGGTGGCGGATCACGGGACAGCCCTGATCCGTCACCCTGTTCCGTTCCGTCGCCTTGTTCCGCCGTGCCGGGGAACGGCTCACCCGGCCCATCGGCCACCTGGGTCCGGCCGGCCGATGGTCAGGACGGGCAGCGCAGGTCCGGCGCCCCGAGAGAGCCGATCAGATGGCAGTAGCTCGTCCGGCTGATCTGCCAGCCGTTGGCGGTGTGCACCGCCTCGCCGAAGGTGTCGTTGGGCGAGGACGGCGCCCCGCCGGGGACGGTGGGCATGGATGTCCCCTGGCCGAGCCGACTTGGCACCGTTGGGTCGGTGAACGAGACCAGGAGCCAGGCGGAGACCGCATCCGGGGCGACGGTGAGCATCTGATCGACCCGTACCGAGAGCGTGGCGGCGAGCCCCGGATGCCGAGCCGCGATCTCGTCGTGGAGCGCGGCCAACGCCGGGGCGTCCTGGACCGCTGCGGCCCACCGGCTGTCGGGGACACCGGGGGCGAAGGCGTCGTGGAACGCCGCGCGGACCGCCGCCGCCGTCGTGTCGTCCGGCGGCGCCGGTGGGGCCGGCCGCTGGCCGAGCGTGAGCCTCGCGGCGATCCGGGCGACGACGGCCGGGTCCACGGGGCTCGGCCCGGCGGCCTCGACAGCCAGCTCGGTGTGGTCCGGCGCCGTCCACAGCAGTGCGGTGCGGTAGCGGTGGTCGGCGGGGCCCGGCCGGCCGCCGGTGTCGGTGTCGGCGCTGGCCAGGACCGCGGGCTGGCCGGCGACGGTCGTCGCGGTGACGTCGACCTTCCCGACCGGCCCGAGGGATGGGTTGGTTAACTGCGCGGCGATGCCGGCGGTGTCCCGCGGGCTGTAGCGATCCCAGGTGGCGGTCACCCAGACCAGCGCCGGGGGGGCGAGCGCGGCGGCCGGGGCGGTGGACGCGGACCCGGCCACCGCGTCCAGGTTGGTGGCGCCGGGCAGGGCGAACTCGCTGATGTAGCTGAAGGGGCCGAACAGGTCGGCCGCCGCGGTCAGCAGGGGAAGGTCGTCGAGCTCGATGGCGAAGGCCAGGTTGTTGGGCGCGACCCCACGCGGGCCGGCGTAGACCCTCGCGTCGGCGTCGGCGCGATGGGTCATCCCGGTGGGAAGCCAGGTCACGGTCACACCGCCGTGGGTGTGGAGTCCCGCGCGCGCCGGCGGAGGGGCCGACGACGGGCTGGTCGCGGGGACGACGGTACTGGCGGACCCGCCGCCGAGCAGGCGCAGAGGAATGACGACGCCGGCGGCGACGAGGACGGCCACGAGGCCGGCGACGACCGAGATCCGGCGACGGCGGGCGCGGGCGTGGACACCGGCGGTGAACGCGGCTGGTTCGACGGCGCCACGGCGGGAGAGCGGGCCGCGCAGGGCGTGGATGCCGTTGGCCAGGTCCTCGTCGGTCGGGGGGTGATTGGCCGGGGTGTGGTCGGTGGCGGTCACCGCGCCTCCCCACGGGAGCGCCGGATCGCCGGGGCGGCAGCGGTGGTTTCCCCGGTCTCGTTGGTAAGGATGTCGGCCCGCGGGCCGTCGGTGGGCGCGGGAGCGGGTGCGCGGCCCGGTGGGGTGAAGCCGTGCAGATGGTGGCTGCCGCGCAGCTTCGCCAGGCCGCGGGACGTCTGGGAGCGGACCGTGCCGACGCTGCAGCCGAGGGTGGCGGCGACGTCGGCCTCGGGCAGATCGTCGAAGTACCGCAGCACCAGGACGGCCCGCTGCCTGGGGGGAAGGGTGCGTAGCGCCCGGATGAGAGCCTCGTGCGCGGCGAGCTGGTCTGCCGGATCCGCACCTTGGTCGGCGGGGTTGGCGGCCCAGTCGTCGTCGGCGAGCAGCGGCACCTCGCTGACCCGTGCCCGCAGCCGGCGCCATCGCGAGGTGGCCGCGTTGACCAGGGCGCGGCGGACGTAGGCCTCCGGCTTCGGGTCGTTCATCCGGCCCCAGTGCCGGTAGGTGCGCTCGAACGCGCCCTGCAGCAGGTCCTCACCCGCGGCCCAGTCACCGCCGACGAGCAGCACGGCGCTCAGTAGCAGCCGCTCGGCGCAGTCAGCGACGAACTGTTCAAAGCTGGCGTCACCATCGGCCCGCACGCTTTGTCTCCCTGGAAGTCCGGCATCGCCTTGTCTCATACGCATCCGGCCCTGCCGGCAATGCCTGGCGATTCCGTACGAGTGCCTTGAAGATCCCTGCGGCTGCCTGGTCAGCGGTCGATCTGCGCCGCGGCGCCCAGCCGTCAGCGCGTGGCGTCAGATAGGCGGCGGAGGGCCTTCGCGAACCGGGTGGCGAGGTAGCGCTGGAGCATCGGGCCGATCGGGCCCGCGAGGCGGGGGAGGAGTGTCGCCGGCCGGCTGAACGCCCTGATGGTCAGCCACACGACGTCGTCGCCGTCCCGGGTGAGCACGAACGATTCCTCGCCCGACTCGGGATGGCCCGGCAGCGTCCCGTAGGCGAAGCCGGCGCTGTCCGCGTCCGGCTGGTCGTCGGCCCAGACGACCCGGCAGGGAGCGCTGATCCGGAGCGGTCCGAGYCCTAGCCGTGAGGTGACCGCCACCCCTGGCGCGGCTCTCGGCGCGGAAGTGGGTACGCGCAGGCCCGCCGCCCGGTGCATCTGCCAGGTGAGCACCGCGTCGGCCGCCGCGCGGAAGCCGGCGGCACCGCTGGCGACGGGCACCTGGTGAAGCAGGTGATGGTAGGCGGCGGGAAGAGACGTGTTCCTGGTCGCGCCGACCTCGTTGTACGTGAAGGGGCGGGGGTCGTCGTCGGGCCGGTCGCCTGCCGTCATGGTCGTGCCTCCCTAGAAGTCGCCGGGGTAGAAGTCGCCAGGGTGGGGCGGTCGAGCCTGCGCCAGGCGAGCAGGGCGCAGACCGCGAAGCCGAGTGCGTTGGCGATGCCGTGGGTGGCGATCATCCAGGTGACCGAGAGGTGGGGGAGACCCGCCGCTCGCCCCACCGCCCAACTGAGCGCGAGCGCCATGCTGAGGGGGAGCACCGCGCACGAGACGGCCACCAGGCAGCGCGCCAGCCGGTCGCCGCGCGGACGGATCCGCCGCCAGGTGAGCCAGGCGGCCAGCCACAGGCCGACCGTCAGGATCACGGCGCCGGCGAGCTCGACCCAGTCGGAGAGGAAGAACCCGGCGAGGACGACCAGGGTGCCGGCGGGAACGGACCAGGCCGCGGCCCCAGCGCGTGGGTCACCGGGCAGGGCGCGACAGACGAGGGCGGCGATGAGTGCGGCGGCGAAGCCGGCGTAGTGAAAGTGCGCGACGGTGAGCGCGAGGACGGTCGGCGAGTATCCGAAGAGCGGATAGCCCGCGCCCGTGGCCACCAGCGCGCTGGACGCGATCACCGGTGCGACCAGCGCGCTCGCCATGGCCGCCCGGACCGGGGCGGGCAGCCGGCCACGGCGCGGGTCGTCGCGCCCGGCGTCTCCGGACTCGACCCGCGCGAATCCGGGCTCGACCCGCGTGAACTCGTCCGTCGCGCGTCCCGCGACCTCGGGCAGGGCAGCCAGCAGGGCAACGGTCCCGGCGGCGTAGACGCCGGCCAACGCGGCCGCCACCGGGCCGCGCGGGACGAGGAACGACACCGCGCCGGGCAGCGCGGCCAGCGGCCACAGGCGGCGCAGCGGGTCAAGGGTGCGCAGGTCGAGCAGCCCGAGCCCCCACGGCATGACGACGAGCATGCCGATCGCGATCAGCAGGGCGAGCAGGGTCGCGCCATATGGAGTCAGCCCCGTCGCCGGGGCCGCGGCTGACACGACTGGCGGGACTGACGACGCGGACACTCGCGGCAGCGCGGCGAAGGAGGTCGCCGTCCGCATCATCGGCGCGAGCCCGGCAGGCGCAGCTCGGACAGCAGCGCGTGGAGGTCGTCGGCGACGGAGCGCAGCACGGGCACCCTGGTCAGCGCGATCGACCGGGCGATCAACGGCGCGATCGCGTCCACCAGCCGGCGGGTGCGAACCTGGCCGGGCGAGGTGTCGTAGACCCAGAACAGGGTGATGCCGAGGTAGGCGAGCCAGAGCAGCTCCGGCAGGTCCGGCGCCAATGGGCCGCCCGGCGCCTTGGACCGCGCGGCGCCGGGACGATCGGCGGGGCCTTCGAGCACGTCCCGGAACAGCCCGATCGCGGCGTCCCTGGCCGCCGTCGACTCCTGGCTGAACGGGCTGGCCGCCGCGCCTGGCGGGATGGCCACCTTGATGAACGAGCCGGCGAAGGAGTGGTACCGCGTCATCTCGTCGATCCCCGCGTGGATCACGCGGCGCAGCCGGTCCGCGAGGTCCGGCGACCGCAACGCCTCGGCCGCTCGCCGCCGGTGCCCCGCCTGGATGGCGTCATAGAACTCCTGGACCAGGTGTTCCTTCGAGCCGAAGTAGTAATAGGCGTTGCCCAGCGAGACGCCGGCCGACTGGGCGATCCCGCGCATCGTGGTCCGCTCGTAGCCCTGGCCTCGGAAGGAGGCCAGGGCCGTTTCGAGGATCAACGCGCGGGTCGCGGCGCCCCTGCCGGGGGGTTGCGCCCGCCCCGCGTCCCCCCCGCCCCCCCCGCCCCTCGTGTCCTCGGCGCGCTCGCCGTCATGGTGGTCGCCGTCACTGTGGTCGCCGTCGTTCTGATCATGAAGCTTCGCGCTGTCGTCGCCAGCCACCGGACGCCTTCCGTGGGGGTCTGCGGAACCCGTCGGCATCGACGTTAGCCAGGAACTTGAACGTGTTCAACTCGCGCGCTGGGTGGTGCGTTGGTAGGAGGTTGGCTGCCGTCAGATTGATCCGGTCGGTCACAGCATGGAGGCTGACAGACATGCCGCCCTCGTCCCGGCCGCCGGCAGGCGCGCCGAACGTCGTCGTGATCCTTCTCGACGACCTCGGTTTCGCCCAGTTCGGCGCCTACGGCTCCGACATCGCCACACCGGCCGTGGACAGGCTCGCTGCGGCTGGGTTGCGCTACAACCGCTTCCATGTGACCGCGCTGTGCTCGCCCACCCGCGCCGCGCTGCTGACCGGCCGCAACCACCACGCGGTCGGCATGGGATTCCTCGCCGACCTGCCGACGACCGACCCCGGCTACACCGCCCGCATCCCCCGCTCGGCCGCGACCCTGCCGCGCCTGCTGCGCGACGCCGGCTACAACACGATGGCGGTCGGCAAGTGGCACCTCGTCCCGTCCGGGGAGCGCAGCTCGGCCGGCCCGTTCGACCGGTGGCCGCTGGGCCTCGGATTCGAGCGCTACTACGGCTTCCTGCGCGGCGACGCCAACCACTGGGCGCCAGAGCTGGTCCGCGACAACTCCTACGTCGAGCCGCCCGCCGGCCCGCGCGACGGCTACCACCTGACCGAGGACCTCGCCGACCAGGCGGTCCGGATGGTGGTGAACCAGCAGGAGTCGGCGCCGGGCAAGCCGTTCTTCCTCTACTTCGCCACCGGCGCGATGCATGCGCCGCACCACGTCGAGCGGTCCTGGGCTGACGCCTACGCCGGCCGTTTCGACCTCGGCTGGGACCGCTGGCGCGAGGAGGTCTTCGCCCGCCAGCTCTCCTCCGGGGTCGTTCCGGCGGGCACGACGCTCACCGAGCGGCCGTCCTGGGTTCCCGGCTGGGCGGACCTGAGCGCAGACCAGCGCCGGGTCTTCGCCCGCATGCACGAGGTGTACGCCGGGTTCCTCTCGCACACCGACGCGCAGATCGGGAAGGTCGTCGAAGCGCTCGAACGGCTCGGCGTGCTCGACAACACGCTGCTGTTCGTGATGTCCGACAACGGCGCGAGCGCCGAGGGCGGCGTGAGCGGCACGTCCAACGAGCACACCTTCACCCACCGGGTCGTCGACGACCTCACCGACAACCTCGCCCGGCTGGACGACTGGGGCGGCCGGCGCGGCTACCCGCACTACGCCTGGGGCTGGGCCTGGGCCGGCAACACGCCGTTCCGGCTGTGGAAGCGCTACACCTGGCTCGGTGGCACCCGGGTGCCGATGATCGTGCACTGGCCGGCCGGCATCGACGCCGGTGCCGTCCAGGCGGCGAGCGGCGTGCGCGGCCAGGTCGGCCACGCGATCGACGTCCTGCCGACGGTTCTCGACGCCTGCGGGATCGAGCTGCCCGATTCGGTCGACGGTGTGCGCCAGCAGCGGATCGCGGGCGCGAGCCTCCGGCCGACCTTCACCGACCCGGCGGCGCCGAGCCCGCGCACGACGCAGTACTTCGAGATGCTCGGCTCCCGTTCGATCATCGCCGACGGCTGGAAGGCGACCACCGACCACGTCTCGGAGGGGGTCATCGACGAGGAACGGCTGATGGAGGGCAGCCGGCACTTCGACGACGACCGCTGGTCCCTGTTCCGGCTGGCGGACGACTTCTCCGAGGCGCACGACGTAGCCGACGACCATCCCGAGGTGGTGGCGCGGTTGGAGCGGCAGTGGTACGTCGAGGCGGGCGCGAACAACGTGCTTCCGCTGTACGACGGCATGCTCAAACGGATCGCTACGCTCCTGCCCCGCGCCTACCCGCCGGCGCAGACCGTGGTGCTTCGACCGGAGGGCGGGCCGGTCTCGGACGACTCGCTGCCGCTGATGTTCGGCGGCGCCCGGATCATCGCCGACGTCGAGGTCCCGGACCCGGCGGAACGAGCCGCCGGGGTGCTGTTCGCCCTCGGCGACTGGACCGGTGGGTTCGCCGCCTACGTCGTGGACGGGACGCTGCGCGTCGCGGCGGCCATTCCCGGCGCGGACCTCGAGGTGGTGGCCGGCCGGCCGCTGCCCACCGGCCGGCACTGGGCCGGGCTGGTGCTGCGGCCCGAGCCGGCGGGCGGCCTGCACGTCGACGCCGTCGTCGACGGTGAGGCGGTCGGGACCATCCACGTCGACCACACGCTGCCGTTCGTCTGGCAGCACGGCGGCACGTCGATCACGCTCGGCGCCGATCGCGGCCTGCCGGTCAGCGAGGGCTACGACCCGCCGTTCCCGTGGACCGGCACGCTGCACCAGGTGCGGATCGACGCCGGCTCGCAGCTGCCGCCCGAGCGCGACTTCCTCCGGATGGCACTCCAGGTCGAGTGAGGCACCGGTAAGGCGTGGCCTGCCCGTTGCGAGCGGTGGCCGGGACGAAGCGCTGCCAGGACGAGGCGCTGCCGGGACGAAGCGCTACACCTGTTCGACGTCCTGCGTCAGGGTGCGGACGTCCTGGCCGACCTGGATGTCGGCGACGCTGCCGACGACGGCGGTCGGGCGGAAGGGGTAGCGCCCGATGTCGGCGCGGGCGGTGATGCCGGACAGGACCAGGACGGTGTCCATGCCGGCCTCGAGGCCCGCGATCACGTCGGTGTCCATCCGGTCGCCGATCATGACGGTGGTCTCGCTGTGCGCGGAGAGGCGGTTGAGACCGGTGCGCATCATCAGCGGGTTGGGCTTGCCCACGTAGTAGGGCTCGACACCGGACGCCTTGGTGATCATCGCCGCGACCGAGCCGGTCGCCGGCAGCAGGCCCTCGGTGGACGGGCCGGTCGGGTCGGGGTTCGTCGCGATGAACCGGGCACCGTCGCGGACCAGCCGGATCGCCTTGGTGATCGTCTCGAAGCTGTACGTCCGGGTCTCGCCGAGCACGAAGTAGTCGGGCGAGCGGTCGGTGAGGACGTACCCGATCTCGTGCAGCGCCGTCGTCAGCCCGGCCTCGCCGGCGACGTAGGCGGTCCCGCCGGGGCGCTGGGCGTCGAGGAACCTGGCGGTGGCMAGCGCCGACGTCCAGATCCGGTCGGCCGGGATGTCGAGGCCCGAGCCACGCAGCCGGGCCTGCAGGTCCCGGGCCGTGAACATCGAGTTGTTGGTCAGGACCAGGTAGCCGAGGCCCGCGGCCGTGATCGAGGCGAGGAACCGGTCCGCGCCCGGGACGAGTTGCGCCTCGTGCACGAGGACGCCGTCCATGTCGATGAGGTAGTTCTCAATGACCCGAGTGCCCACGACTCGGGGATTCTGCCGTCAGTGACCTGCGGATGCTCGCACCGGGTCGACAGGCACGTCACCAGTGCCTTTGGCCGATCCGGTGTCGGGCTCATGGAGGCCATGTGGTGCGCTAGTGGCATGGCTGACAACCTGATCTTCCGGCTGCCGCCGACGTTCGAGACCGTCGAGCAGGAGCGCCAGCACCGCAAGGAGCGGCTCGCCGCCGCCCTGCGGATATTCGGCTGGTTCGGCTTCGAGGAGGGCGTCGCGGGCCACATCTCCGCGCGCGACCCGGAGCTCACCGATCACTTCTGGGTCAACCCGTTCGGCGTCTCGTTCTCCCACATCCGGGTGAGCGACCTGATCCTGGTCAACCAGGCCGGTGAGACGATCGAGGGCCGCTACCCGGTGAACCCGGCCGCGTTCGCGATCCACTCCCAGATCCACCAGGCCCGGCCGGACGTCGTCGCCGCGGCGCACAGCCACTCGCCCCACGGCCGGGCGCTGTCCACCCTCGGCCAGCTGCTCGAGCCCATCACGCAGGACGCGTGCGCGTTCTACGAGGACCACGGCCTGTTCGAGGAGTTCGGCGGCGTCGTGCTCGACCTCGACGAGGGCAAGCGGATCGCGGCGGCGCTTGGTGGGCACAAGGCCGTCATCCTCGCCAACCACGGCTTGCTGACCGTGGGCGACTCGGTCGACACGGCCGCCTGGTGGTTCATCACGATGGAGCGTTCGGCGCAGGTGCAACTGCTGGCGAAGGCCGCGGGCACGGTGAAGCACATCGCCCACGACAACGCCCGGCTCACCCACGACCTCAACGGGAACCCGCTCACCGGCTGGCTGAACTTCCAGCCCCTGTGGGACCAGATCACCCGGCGCGAGCCCGACCTCCTCGACTAGCTCGGCCAACCACCGCCCACCGCCCCGGGCGGCTCATATCCACTCCGAACCAGGTGGTCCAACGGGATGTTCGTCCCACTGGAGTGCCACTTAACCCATGGTTCCTGGAACGTCGGCAAAACGCCCAGCGTGGGACGAGACGGCGCCTCGCGTGGCGGGACAACGTAGACCCGAGGCCGCGCGTCTGTCCTGAGGGTGGCCGACTCCTGGGCCCGCGCTGGCGCGGTCGAGGCATGGTCGCGACCCTCGGTGACGCCGGGGGGCACGGGGTGGGTCTGATCGCAAGGAGCCGGGGTGGCGGGGCGGCGCAAGGAGTACCGGACCTGGGACGAGCTCAGCGTCTCGGAACGGCGCCGGGGACTGACGATCCTGGCCGGGGCCGGAGTCGTGGCGGTGGGGGCCGTGGTCCTGGTCTACGGCGGTACCGGCGGCGGCGGTACGCCCGTCGGCGCCCCGCCCCCGGCGACGGTCGCCGCAGCGGCTGTCGAGTCCCCGGCCGACACCGGTCCCGACCTCGACGAGTGGTACGCCGCGATCGACGGCTACCGCAAGGACATCGGCCAGGCCGAGGCGGACGTCCGCACGGCGATCGCCCAGGCCAACGGGATGGCGCTCCAACCCGCGTGCGCCCTGCTGGAGACGCACGCGACCGCCGCCGACGGCGCCGGCGTCGCGGCGCCGGCCGGCGACGCGGGCCAGGCATGGACGGACGGCCTGCGCGCGTTCACGCGGGCCACACGATCCTGCGCGCAGCTCTTCGACGGCACCCAGGTACCCCCGTCCACCCTGCTGACCGAGACCAGCACCTCGCTGGACGCCGCCGACACGGCCTGGGCGCGGCTGTCATCGCCCGGCACCCGCGTCGCGGATGCCGCCGCCGGGTCGGGAGGCTCGCCCGCGCCGACCGCGTCCGCGGTCGCGGGCTGAGACCCGGCTCAGGGTCAGGACCAGGCCCAGGGCGCGCCCGCGGGCCAGCCCCGCTGGGGCCGGCCCGCGGGCGCGGACGAACGGAACGTCAGGGCGTTGTCGTCGGCGTCGGCGCTGCCGCTCGCGTCGCGTCGGTGGACCTCGGGGCGGACGGCTGGGTGGCGGTCGCCGACGGCGACTTCCCGGGCAGGTTCAACGGCATGCTCGGGGCGATCGTGACACCGGGCAGCAGCCCGGTGTCGGTCGCCGACGGCGTCGCGTTCGGGTCGGCGGACCCCGTCGGGGACGCGCTGGTCCGGATGATCGGTCCGTTCGCGCGGTCGAGCAGGGTCACGGCCGGGCTTGCCGACGTGAGCGTGGCCTTTACCGGCGCGAACAGGAATGACTCCTGCGGCTTGTAGTCGGCGTCCAGGAAGAACGCCCGCTCGATCGACTCGACCTGGACCGTCGCCCTGCTGTCCCGACCGGTGCCGACGACCCGGATCGCGCGAATCTGCTCGATGTCCTCGGCCACAGATCCCGGCGGCAGCTCGATCGCGGTCGCGGCCGGCTCGTCGCGCCGAAGCGACCACTTCGCCACCCCGAGGTCCGACCGGTAGATCGTCGGGTTGCCGGCCAGCTTGACGCCGACCGAAACCCCTACCCAGGCCGCGTCGGTGTTGGGTGTGCCCTGGGTGGACTTGCGCAGCACCAGGTAGAGGTAGGACCGCGGGTCACCGGCCGACTCGGTCGGGCTCGCGGACGGGTCGTCGATCGGGTCCTCGGCGGTCTTGCCCTCGCGGACGAGTTCCTGCGACATCATCCAGTAGGTCCACGGATTGCGGTCCATGATCCCTTCGGGCGCCTCGCTGCGCGGGTCGAGGCTGTCGAGCGCGGACAGCGAGAAGCGCATCTGCCCGTCCGTCTTCCCGCACACGTTGTTGGCGAGCCCGCAGATCTGGATGACGGGGTGCGCGCCCTCGTAGCCGCCGGTGAACGGGACGGTGGAGCCGTCCTGGCCCTGGACGGCGGCGCTTCCGGGGACGGCCTGGCCGGCGGCGTTGACCTCCACCTGGTAGACCCAGGCGATGTCGGTGCTGCGCCCCCACTGGGCGAGCGTCTCCGGGACGGAGGCGGCGCCGTCCTCGTTCGAGTAGATGACCGAGTAGCGGTAGATCTTGTTGCCGGTGCTCGGCGAGGTGGCCTCGGTGTGGAACGCGACCATCGGCGTGTCGGTCACCGCGCTCTGGAACGGCCCGTTGACGTCCGGCGTCACTCCCTGGCCGCTGCGCCCGTAGATGATGGGGGCGTACTGGGTGGCGGCGAAACCGGCGTCGGCGGCGGTGACGGTGCGGAACTTCAGGCCGGTGAGGTTGGCCGTGTGCGTGGCGGCCGGGGAACGGTCATCGGCGAACCTCACCTTCAGCGTGTGGCTGCCGGCTGGCACGTTGCCCAGGTCGAGGCTGYGGGGGATCGGGAACGACGCCGGGATGACGACGTCCGTCGTGTAGGTGTCGTCGACGTAGAGCGAGATGACCGCGGACTCGCCGCCGTTCGTCCCCCAGGATGCCTCCGGCGACGCCGTGCCCAGGTCGAGGATGACCTCGCCACCCGTCGAGGTGAACGGCGTCGACACCTCCTGGCCACGGGTAACGGTGAGGTTGAGCGGCCCCGTCGGCTTGTCCTTGCCCCCACCGCAGGCGACCGCGGTGGTCGCCAGCACCGCCGCCGCGACGCCGGCACCCAGCAGCCGCAGCGTGGCCCGGCCGCGGGCCGCGGGCCGGCCGGGACCCGTCTCGGTGGTCGCCGTCGCCTCCGGGGTCCCGGTCTGATCGCCGACGCCGATCAGGGAGGTGTGCGCTGTCCCGGTCACTGGCCTCGCCTCCGCCTCCGTGCTATTGCCGTCCTTCATCCTGGACTGTCCTGGTGTGGCGGGTTCAGGCGGCTCCCGCAGGTCTGACCTCATTGGTCGCGAACGTCGCCGGGGACACGTCTTTGGGGGTGGCCCGCCGCAGTGGGCGAACGTCGGAGTGACTTTCCGTGTTTGATCCGGTACTCAAAGGCTTGTTCGTCGGCGTCGCCGGATCGCCGATCGGCTCCGGCGTCCGGGTGCTACGAAGGTCGGGGTGCCGGGAGTCGGGGTGCCCGGGAGAGGGAGGGACGGGCGTGCGCGAGGATCGCGGTGCGGACAGCGCCAGTGCGGACAGGGCCAGTGCGGACAAGGCCGAGGCGGAACGGCCGGCCCGGTTGTCGAAGTCGGCCGCGGACTCCGAGCTGGAGCGGCTACAGGTCGAACTGGTTCGTATGCAGGAGTGGATCGTTCATTCCGGCATGCGTGTCGTCGTGGTCATGGAAGGCCGTGACACGGCCGGCAAGGGCGGCACGATCAAGCGCATCACCGAGCGGCTCAACCCGCGGCACTACCGGGTCGTCGCCCTGACGACCCCGACCGAACAAGAACGCACGCAGTGGTACTTCCAGCGGTATGTCGCGCATCTCCCGCCGGCCGGCGAGATCGTGTTCTTCGACCGAAGCTGGTACAACCGCGCCGGGGTAGAGCGCGTGATGGGCTTCTGTACCGACGCCGAGTACGACGAGTTCATGCGCACCTGCCCGCAGCTCGAACGGGCACTGACCCGCTCGGGGATCATCCTGCTGAAGTACTGGCTGTCGGTCAGCGACGAGGAGCAGGAACGCCGCTTCCACGCCAGGATGAAGGACCCGGGAAAGCGCTGGAAGCTGTCGGAGATGGACCTGCAGGCCCGGGCGCACTGGGTGGACTACGCCGAGGCGAAGGACGAGATGTTCGCCTATACCGACATCCGCGAGGCGCCGTGGTTCGTCGTCGACGCGGACGACAAGCGCTCCGCCCGGCTGAACCTCATCGCGCACCTGCTGTCCCAGGTTCCCTACCAGGAGGTCCCGCACCCGAAGGTCGCGCTGCCGCCGCGCCAGCAGCGCGCCTACAAGCGCCCGCCGATCGACAGCCAGACCTGGGTGCCACGCCGCTACGCGGTCGACTGACCGGGAGACCGGGCACCACGTCCATCGACCGGCGGCACCGGGGACAGCACCGGCCGGGACGGCGCCAGGCCAGGGAGGTGGCACGCGTGCGCAAGTACGTCATCATGGGCGTCCAGGGCAGCGGCAAGGGAACCCAGGCCCGGCTGCTCGCCGCCGACCTGGACCTCGTCCACATCAACGTCGGCGACATCTTCCGMTGGAACGTTCAGAACCACACCAAGATCGGTGCTCAGGTGCGCCGGGCGGTCGAGCGCGGTCACCTGGTCGAGGACGACCTGGTCGAGCGGGTGGTACGGGAACGGCTGGCCAACCACGACTGGAACTACGGCTTCGTCGTCGACGGCTTCCCCCGCAACGCCCGGCAGGCCGAGTTCTTCCTGGAGAGCTACGACCTCGACGGAGTCATCTACCTCGACCTTCCGGATGAGGAGGTCGTGCGCCGGGTGCTCGCCCGCCGGCTCTGCTCCCGTTGCGGCCTGGACTACAACCTGATCGCCAGCCGGCCGAGGCACGCCGGGGTGTGCGACGTGTGCGGCGGCGCGCTGGTGGGCCGGGCCGACGACAACCCGGAGGCGCTCGCCGTCCGGCTGCGCGAGTACCACGGCAAGACTCGGCCTGTCCTCGAGATCTTCCAGCGCAAGGAGTACGTCGCGGCGGTCGACGCCCGCCAGCCGGTGCCCGCCGTCCAGGCCGACATCCGCGGGCGGCTGCGCCTGCCGCCGGTCGGCGCTGCGCCGGTCGTCACGCCCAGTCGGTAGCGGTATAACCGTGCATTTGCACGCGCATTTTCCACGGAAAGCCGCTCGGCGGTTTTTGGCGGTATTTGGCCATTAGTGTCACGATTGGTGACGCGTAGAGTTATCGGACCTAGACCTTAAAGTTTGCCCAGGCTGCCCGGTCGTGTACATGGATGAGGCAATGCGGGGGTACGTTGCGTGGCGTGTCCGTGTCGAACAACGCAGTGGTCAGCACCGCGCTCGGCTACGTAGAGGCGAACCCCTCTGAGCTGGATACGGTTCGCGACCTCGTCATCCTGTCCCTGCTCGGCCCGCCGATCACCTTGCGCGGCACGCTCCCGGCGCACCTCGCGTGCCGGGCGGTCGTGCTGACGTCCGACCAGCATGTTTTGACGATTCGTGACGGGGAGCGGCCGGGATGGCAGTTCCCGGGCGGGCACGTCGAGGACGAGGACTGCTCGCTCCTTGGCTCGACGCTGCGCCAGTTGCGCGAGCTCACCGGCATCGATCCGAACGTGCTGCGCCCGGAGTCGGCGCTGCCCTGCGATCTCGAGGCGGTCCCCGTCGACACGGTGCCCGGGCTCGACGAGCCCGAGCACGTCCACTACGACTTTCGCTACCTGCTGCACCTGCCGTCCCAGGAGCTCGGCTTCGACGTAGCGGTGGACGTTCGGTGGGTTCCGGTGGACGAGCTTCCTGGAAGACTGGGCGCGAAGCTCCGGCGCAGCTCCCGGACGCCGGCCGCTCTGCGCTAGCCGCGCGGTTCCTGGCCGCGGCCGCTGGCGCTTGCCCGGCCGAGGCGGGAGGTTCAGGCATGGCGCGGGACGACGGTGGCGCGGGTAGTGGTGGCGGCCGCGCCGCGAACGGATTGCAGTCCTTCGAGCTGGTCGTCGAGTCCTCGGCGCCCGCCACGGCCGTCTTCGCGTTGCTCGCCGACGGCGCGAGCTGGTCGTCCTGGGGCGGCCTGCTCGTCCCGCGCTCCCGCTGGTACCGGACGGGCACGCCCGCGCCGGGCGGCGTAGGCGCGGTGCGGGAGCTGGGCATGCGCCCCGTCCTGTCCCGCGAGGAGATCGTCGAGTTCGTGCCGCCCCACCGCCTCGTCTACACGATCGTGTCCGGCATCCCGGTCCACGGCTACAAAGGGATCGTCGAGCTCGATCCACTGCCGGGCGGCGGCACCCGCATCAGCTGGCGAGCGACCTTCGTGCCGGCCTACCGCGGCACGGGCCCCCTGCTGAGGCTCTTCGCCCTCACCGCGGTCGGCTCGTTGGCGCGCCACCTCGCCAAGGCGGCGGCCGCCGGCCGCACCCCCGGCGTGCCGACGGCGGTGCCCGCTCCCGGGACGACCCCGGACCGCTGAGGGCGCCAGCCGTCCGGCACCGGAACATCGGGCGGCGACAGATCGGGCAATACCCGCGCGAGCTGCGCCCGGTGTGACGGAAATGATCCGGCCCGCTGCTTCCCGTCGTAATTTCCTCATATTGACAAAATATCGCCACGGAGCGTGAAGAATAGTTTCGACAACTTTTACGGCGGGCAATCTCAGTGCTAGGGCGCCGTATGTATACATGCGGTCATGGCGCTTTTTCGTGGTCGTTCCGTTCCTTCGTGCCGTCCGGGTGGTGCCTCGCGCCTCCAGGTGCGTCTAGCCGGTTTGGTGGGTGCTGGGATCATTGCCGTCGCCCTGGTCACGGCCGGTCCGGCCGCCAACGCGGCCTCGGCGTCGACGACGCCGTCGTTCACCTCCGCCCTGGCCGCGAAGTGGCGTTCCTACCTCGCGACCAGGCCGGGTTCCGTCAGCGTCGCCCTTTATGACCGGAGTACCGGTCGGACCATCTACGTGACCAAATCCGTCGGTAACGGATGGGAAACGGCGAGCACGGTAAAACTGGACATCCTTGCCCACCTGCTCTCGAGAACCGGGCAAAACGGAAATCTCACGGCCGCGCAGCTGAAGCTGGCCAGGCCGATGATCTCGGTCAGCGACAACGCGGCGGCCAGTTCCCTGTGGAACCAGGCCGGCGGGCAGAGCGGGATGGACGCCTTCTTCCGCGAGCTCGGGACGACCGCGACGGCAGCCGGCGCCGGCGGCAAGTGGGGCCTGACGAAGACGACGGCCCTGGACCAGCTCAAGGTCCTGCGCGCGGTCTCCTACCCGGGCGCCGTCCTGTCCAAGAACGCGCGAGCCACCGCCACCGGCCTGCTGAACACGGTCGTGCCAGCGCAGCGCTGGGGCCTGACCGCCGGCGTGCCGACCGGCGTCTCCGTCCAGGTCAAGAACGGCTGGCTGCCCTACGACGGCGGCTGGGTGGTCAACAGCCTCGCCCACGTCCACGGGGCAAACAAGGACTACGTCATGGCCGTCTACACACGCAACAGCGCGACAGAGCAGACAGGAATCAACACCATTGCCGGCCTGTCGCGCCTCGCCTGGTCGACCGTGCCGGCCGCCTGACCCCGGCCGTCGGCTGTGCCCACGCCATCTGGGCACGGCCGATCGTCCAAGACCGGGAAGAGTTGAAGAATTTGTAACTATCCGGAACATTGCGCGTAGTCCAGGATATGTACAAATTCGGTCATGGTTTCCGGCCGCTCGGCCCGCCGACCCCGCACGCGGCGGCGTTCTCGCGCGCGGCTGGCGAGCCTGACGGTCGCGGTGGGGGCTGTGGCGCTCGCGACCCTCGGTGGCCCGCCCTTCACGGCCGCCGCTACCGCCGCTACCGCCGCTACCGCCACCGCGACGGCGACGGCGACCGACGGTCGCGCCGTGTCGACGGCCGCGGCCGTCGTCGTCGATCGGGCGGTATCGGCGAGCCCGACCGACGTCGCCGGCGACTCCGCGCTCGTGGGAGTTCTCGGCATCGACTTCGTGGTCGCGGCGTCGGCTGGTACCAGTTCGGCTGGCCCGGGTTCGGCCGGCGTGACGCCGTCGGCTCCCATCGCCGCCGCGACCGCTCCGACCGCCACCGCCGCGACCGCCACCGCCGCGACCGGAACCGCCCCGCCCGGAACCGCCCCGCCCGCGACGACACCCGCGTCGGCGCCGCCAGCGGCGACCTGGGAACCGGCGCCGGCCGGGCCGACGCCGACGCCGTCGGCGACCGCGAGCGGGCCACCCACCACGGCCGATCCGGACTCGTCGTTCGCGCCGGTCCTCGCGGCCGAGTTCCGCTCCTACCTGGCCACGCGTCCCGGCGCCGTCAGCGTCGCCCTGTACGACCGGACCAGCGGGCTGACCGTGGACGTCACGAACTCCACCCGGACCGGGTGGGAGACCGCCAGTACGGTCAAGCTCGACATTCTCACGGCGCTGCTCACCAAGACCGGTGAAAGCGGTCAGCTACCGGCCTCGCAGCTGCGGCTCGCCAAGCCGATGATCTCGGTCAGCGACAACGCGTCGGCGAGCGCCCTCTGGCGCCAGGCCGGTAGCCAGAGTGGGATGAACGCCTTCTTCCGCGCGTTCGGAATGACCGCGACCACGGCCGGCGGGAGCGGGGCGTGGGGGCTCACCAAGACGACCGCCTATGACCAGCTCCGCGTCCTGCGAGCCGTCTCGTACCCGGGTTTGGGCCTGTCCGCCAATGCCATGGCAACCGCCACGAGCCTGCTGGGCACGGTGGTCGGGTCGCAGCGCTGGGGCCTGACCGCCGGCGTGCCGGCCGGTGTGTCAGTGGAAATCAAGAACGGCTGGCTGCCCTATGGCGGCGGCTGGGTGATCAACAGTCTCGCGCACGTGCACGGGGCCGGCAAGGACTACATCATGGCCGCCTACACCCGCGACAGCCGAACCATGGGCATCGGCGTCGAGACCATCTCGGGCCTGTCCCGTCTCGCCTGGCAGTACGTCCCGGCAGCCCCGGTCCTGGACCCGAACGCGCCGCCGGAGCCCTGACCGCGCCGGCTCGGTTCCGGCGGCGCGGCGGCGATCGCCCAGGCCTCAGCCGCTGAAGCGAGCGACGGCGCGCATCTTGTTCATGGCATCCAGCGCGGCGACCTTGTAGGACTCGGACAGCGTCGGGTAGTTGAAGACGCTGTCGACGAGGTAGTCGATGGTGCCGCCACAACCCATCAGGGTCTGGCCGATGTGCACGATCTCCGTGGCGCCGGTGCCGAAGACATGGACGCCGAGCAGCTTGTGGTCGTCCGGGCTGACCAGCAGCTTGAGCATGCCGTAGGAATCGCCGACGATCTGGCCGCGGGCGAGCTCGCGGTAACGGGCGATGCCGACCTCGAACGGGATCGAGCTTTCCGTCAGCTCATCCTCGGTCTTCCCGACGTAGGAGATCTCCGGGATCGTGTAGATCCCAATCGGCATCAGATCGGCGCGCAGCCCGTGTACCTCCTCGCCGCAGGCCGAGTAGGCGGCGAGCCTGCCCTGCTCCATCGACGTCGCCGCGAGTGCGGGGAAACCGATGACGTCGCCGACGGCGTAGATGTGGTCCGCCTCGGTGCGGAAGTCGCTGCCGACCTTGATGCGGCCGCGGTTGTCCGCGGCGAGCCCCGCCGCCTCGAGCGCGAGCGCGTCGGTCAGGCCCTGCCGGCCGGCGGAGTACATCACCGTGTCGGCCGGGATCTTCTTGCCGCTTTCCAACAGGGTGAGCGTGCCGCCGTTGTGCCGCTCGACGGACACCACGGCCTCGCGGAACCGGAACGTCACGGCCAGGTCGCGCAGGTGGTACTTCAGCGCCTCGACGATCTCGAGGTCGCAGAAGTCGAGCATCCGGTCGCGGCGTTCGACGACGGTCACCTTCGTTCCGAGCGCGGCGAACATCGAGGCGTACTCGATGCCGATGACGCCCGCGCCGACGACGACCATCGAGCCGGGAATGCGGTCGAGGTTCAGGATCTGGTCGCTGTCGACGACGGTGCGGCCGTCGAAGGCGACCGTCTCCGGCCGCGCCGGCCGGGTGCCGGTGGCAATGATGATCTTCTCGGCGGAGATCCGGCGCACCTCGAGGCCGTCCAGCCCGGTGACGGAGACCGTGTGCGGGTCGAGGAACTTCGCCATCCCGGTCACGACCGTGACGTGGTTGCGGGAGAGCTGGCTGCGGATGACGTCGATCTCGCGGCTGATCACATGCTGCGTGCGGGCCGACAGGTCACCGACGGTGATGTCGTCCTTGACCCGGTAGCTCTGCCCGTACATCTCGCGCTGTGAAAGACCGGTGAGGTAAAGGACGGCCTCGCGCAGCGTCTTCGACGGGATCGTGCCCGTGTTGATGCAGACGCCGCCGATCATGTCGCGCTTGTCGACGATCGCTACGCGCCGGCCAAGCTTCGCGGCGGCGATCGCGGCCTTCTGCCCGCCCGGCCCCGACCCGATGACCAGGACGTCGTAGTCGAACATTCGGGCTCCCCCTCAGCGACCCGCCCCGGGTCCGTGTCGGCCGGCCCGCGTGCGTGCGTGCTGAGAGTATCCAGACTGAACGGGAAATAAGGCCACAGTGCTGGGGTTGTTACCCGCATTTTTCCGTCGCGGTTCCGTCGGCGACACCAACGGTGGGCCGCCGCCGGAGCCCGTAGCCCGCCAGCATGAGCCGGCGGCCCCCTGCCGATGCCGACGGAGGCGGCACGGGCCCCCGGAGTGGGGCCGGTCAGCCAGGCCGGACCGGGTGAGGTGGCACCCGAGGCGCGGGCTGGCGCCGTCGCGGGCTCGAGATCACTGCCAGTCCGGCAGGTACCACGACGCCGAGGCCAACTCGTCGCGCAGACTCTCGGCCAACGCCGCCACATGCGGTTCCCGCAACATGGTGTCGTGCGTGCCGGGCATTCGGTGAACGGTGGTGTGGCCCCGCAGCAGGCGTCGCCAGGCTGCTTCGTCCGCCTGGCTGTCCTGCTCGGCCATGTACAGCACAGTTCTGCCGTCGTAGGGACGGATACGGTAAAACGACGTCAGCAGCTCACTCTGCTTGAAGAAGCGTCGGTATGGGCTTGTGCCGGTCCGGATGTATCCCGTCAGCGCCAGTTCCGTCAACCAGCGCGGGGTCCCGCGGGTCGGACGGTACCCAGACGGCACGAGCCGCGGCCGCCGCGATTCTCGCCGGGATTCCTCCTCTGGCCGGGAAACCTCCCCGGATATCGGCTCCGCGTCGAACAGCGGCACCTTGCCGCCCGAGGCCAGGAAGGGAAGCCTGGTGTCAACGATGGCCAAAAGGGCAACCAGCTCGCCGGCGGCCGTCAGTCGTTTCGCGATGTCGTAGGCGACGAGGCCGCCGAAGGAGAATCCCACTAGGTGATATGGCCCGCGGGGCTGGACACGGCGTAGGTCGGCCAAATGCCGACGGGCATGCTGTTGCACGCTCCAGTCGGCCCGCGCGCGTTCTTCCAGGCCCCTTGCCTGAAAGCCGACCACGGTGCGTACGCCATCCAGACGGCGAGCCAGACGGAGAAAGCTCAATGCCATGCCGCCGCCGCCGGCGAAGCAGAACAGCAGCGGCGCGGAGCCATTCCCGACCAGGCGGACACAGGTCGCGCCTGGCGTGGCCGTCGGTGAGCGGTTGATCTTTTCCGCGAGTGCCGCGACCGTCGGTGCCGCGGCCAGGACCGACGGGGGGAGGTCGACGCGGAGGTTCCTGTTGATCTCGAGGATCAGCTGCTGCGCCACCACCGAGTCGCCGCCGAGTTCACCGAACTCCTCGAAGACCCCGATGTCGTCCAGGCCCAGCACCTGCCGCCAGACCTCCAGGAGGAGCGCCTCCGGATCCGTCCGCGCACGGGTGCGGTCCGCGCCAGCCCGTTCTGGGATGTCGGGCAGCGCCCGCCGGTCGATCTTTCCCCGTTCGGTGCGGGGTAGCGCGTCGAGCAGCAGGATCCCCGTCGGGACCATCCAGGGCGGGAGCTTCTCGCGCAGATGGCGGCGGATGTCGGCGATGGTCGTGCTCGCCTCCGGAACGAGCTCGACATAGGCGCAGAGCCGGGGCTCGCCGGTCGAAGGCGACGGCCGGCCGGTGGCCACGGCGGCGCGGACATCCGGCAGAACCAGCAGGGTGGCCTCGACCTCGGCCGGTTCGACCAGATAGCCGCGAATCTTGACCGCGGCATCGGCCCGCCCGGCGAGCCGCAGAAAACCGTCGTCGTCGACCTTGCCCAGATCCCCGGTTCGGTAGAACCGGCGGCCGTCCGGGGAGGCGCCGAAGCGCTCGGCGGTTCGCTCGGGGTCACCCAGATATCCAGAAGCGAGGTAGTCGGAGACGATGACGACCTCGCCGGTCTGACCTGGGCCGAGCACGGTGCCGTCTTCGTCCCAGATCTGCGCCTCGCGGTCCGGGACCGGCCTTCCCGCGGGCAGGGCGCCAGGAGGCATCGGCGACGTCCTGCCATACACGTTGAAGGCCAGGCAGCCGATCTCGGAAGCTCCCGTCCAGTTGGCGAAGACGGCCTCGTCGCTGAGGCGCGGCCAGAGCGCGGCGACGTCCCTCCCGTTGACCGGTTCGGTTGACGTCGTCACCAGTCGCAGATGGTCGAGGACACGGCCAGGCGGCAGGTCGGCCAGCAGCCTGCTCAGCAGCGAAGGAGCCATGTGCAACGTCGTCGGCCGCCGCTCGGCGAGCCAGGTGAGCGTACCGGCGGTGCCCGCCGAGCGCGGGTCGAAAAGACAGAGGGTGGCCGCGCTGCACAGCGCCCACAGGACGACCTCGAAGCCGGCCGCGAACGAGTACGGCAGCAACAACGCGACCCGGTCCGCCGGTGTGAAACCCAGCGCGGCGCATCCGGACCACGCGTCGCACATCACCATGCGCTGGCCGCGGATGACGCCCTTCGGGGCACCGGTGGACCCGGAGGTGAAGAAGATGGCGACGGCGCGGTCGCCTACGGGCGGCGTCGGTCCGGCGTGCGGGCCGTCATGGGCCGGGAGCGCGGTGTTCTCGGCCGTGGCCAGGGCCTCCGCGAGGAGGGCGACCCGACCGTTCGTGCCGGCGGCCGCGCGCGCCGCGTCCGCGTGCCTGGCACTGGTGAACAGAAGCGGCGCCCCGCTGGCCGCGAGCATGCTGGCCAGCCGCGCGGCGGGCGCCGTCGGGTCGAACTGCGTGAACGGCCGGCCGGCCTTTATCGCCGCAAGAAGTACGACAATCCCGTCCACGTCCTGTCCGAACAGGGTCGCGATCGGTTCCGTACCGGTGCCGAGCTGGGCCGTGATGACGTGGGCGAGGACGGTCGACCGGCGGTCCAGCTCGGCGTAGGTGATGCTGGAGTCCGCTGAGACGACGGCCACGCGTTCCGCCGCGGCCGCCGCGACCTCACCCACCCGGATCGCCAGCGAGCTTTTCTCGTATGCCTTTCCAAAGGGCGGGACCGAGATTCCCCAGGACTCCGTCGAGGTGACCGCGGTCATCTGCGGGTGATCCCTCCTTGGCATTACGTCTCGCTGGTGAGAACTGCTCCAGCCCCGACCACCGCGAACACCACGGGCCGACCGGCGGGCGCTATGCGTCAACAACGCGATGTTGATTCMTGTGTTGCGGCGTGATGCCGCGACAGATGGCCACGCCGGCGGCAAGCGTGGCCGGTCGTGGCGATACGTTAGCGCGTTGCGCTAGCGGAGCATAGCAGGCGGAGTTGACGCGCTGCCTGGATCTCTCCGCTCCGCGGCGAGGCGTTAGTCGTGTCAGTCGCCTCGTAACTAGTCGGCGGGTACTGGTCGGTGTCGGCGGTAAAAAGGATGTTGCGTGGGTCCCGCGGGCGGGAACATCCGCCGCGGGGCTCAAGGACGTCCTTCGCGCTCGGAGCATCCAACGCTCCCGGCCGGTCGGCGGCGGTGGCACGCGTGCTAGCGTCCGTCCTAGGTCAGGACGCGGTTGGGGGACACATGGCCGACGAGAATGCTCGCGGGGTTCTGGGGGAACTTCCGCGCCGTGCTATTCGGCGGCTGCGAGGGAACGATTCCCCTGAGGCCAAGACCCACTTCGTATGGAAAAGGGTCGTGCGCTATGCGCGCGGCCACACGACCCGACGTGACCCGGTCCTCGCGGATCTGGCCGCCGCGACGCGCGAGCTCGACGGGCCGAAATGGCTTCCCATGATGGAGGTCCCCCACGAGCAGGGAGTCCTGCTGACGATCCTGGTGGCGGCCGCGGCGCCCGCGCAGGCCATCGAGATCGGTACCTTCACCGGTTACTCGGCGCTCTGTATCGCCCGGGGGCTGCCGCCCGGTGGGCGGCTGCTGTGTCTTGATGTCGAAGACAGCTATACCGCGGTCGCGCAGCGGCACTGGAAGGCGGCCGGCGTCGATGACCGGATCGAGCTGCGCATCGGGCGGGCCGTGGACAGCTTGGCCGAGCTCCCCGAGCAGCCGACCTTCGGGCTCGCGTTCGTCGATGCCGACAAGGAGTCCTACATAACCTATTGGGAGCAGCTCCTGCCGCGGATGCTTCCCGGCGGGTTGATCCTGATGGACAACGTGCTGTGGCATGGGCGGGTGGCCTATCCGTTCCTTCTCGGGAAGAAGGAGCGGAAGCTGCGCCGGTTCAACGACCACGTCGCGGCGGACCCCCGCGTCGAGCACGTGATGCTGACGGTGGGCGACGGCATGACGGTGGCGCGGGTCCTGTCGTGATCTTCTCCGGGACGGGTACCGCGTTCACCTGACCGCGCGGAGGCCGCGCTCCGGAGTGGCACCTGGCCGCCCGCCGGCCGCGCGGGCGGGCGCGGGCGGGCGCGGGCGGCGGGCACCGACCGGCCGCGTCACCGGGTCGCCGCCATGATCGCGGCGTGGACCCCGTGGGGCGGGCGCTCTGATCCGGGACCGAGTACGGCCGGAGATCGTCAGAACGGGACCGTCGAGTAGGCCTGCAGTTTCGTGAGCTGGTGCTGGCTGTCGACGCGGCGAATGGTGCCGCTGCGCGAACGCATGACCAGCGACGACGTGTTCGCGCCGCCCGGCCGGTAGCGCACCCCGGCAAGCAGCTCGCCGTCGGTGATGCCCGTCGCGACGAAGAACACGTTGTCGCTGTTCACCAGGTCCAGCGTGGTCAGCACGCGGGTGGTGTCATGGCCGGCGGCCTCGACCTTGCGCCGCTCGTCGTCGTCGCGCGGCCAGAGGCGGCCCTGGATCACGCCGCCGAGGCAGGTCACCGCGCAGGCGGTGATGATCCCCTCCGGCGTGCCGCCGATCCCGAGCAGCAGGTCGACGCCGGTGTCCGCGGAGGCGGCCATCACGGCGCCGGCGACGTCGCCGTCCGAGATCAGCTTGACGCGCGCACCCGTCGCCCGGATCTCGTCCACCAGCTGGGCGTGCCGTGGCCGGTCGAGCACGACGACGGTGACGTCGCGCGGGTGAATGCCCTTGGCCTTCGCCACCGCGCGGACGTTGTCGTCGACGGAGGCGTCGATGTCGACGACGGCGGCGGCCTCCGGGCCCGTCACGAGCTTGTCCATGTAGAAGCAGACACTCGCGTCGTACATCGTGCCGCGCTCGCTGACGGCCATCACCGAGACAGCGTTGTTCATGCCCTTGGCCGTCAGCGTGGTGCCGTCCACCGGGTCGACGGCGACGTCGCACTCCGGGCCCTCGCCCGAGCCGACCTCCTCGCCGTTGAACAGCATCGGGGCCTCGTCCTTCTCGCCCTCCCCGATGACGACGACGCCGCGCATCGAGACGGTGCCCACCAGCCGGCGCATCGCGTCGACGGCGGCGCCGTCGGCGCCGTTCTTGTCGCCGCGGCCCACCCAGCGGGCGGCGGCGAGCGCGGCGGCCTCGGTCACCCGGACCAGTTCTAGAGCCAGGTTGCGATCAGGTGCCTGACCCTGCACGGCAAGCGGTTCGGGGACTGCCCGGCTGTCATGTGCCACAGCTGAAGACTAGTTCGCCGGCCCGGCCGCCGCCTGCGGTTGTGACCGCCATCCGATCTCGCCGCAAGGCGCGACGGACCGCGGGCGCCGCGGTTACGGGTGGGCACGGACGGGTAAGGGCGCGGGCGGCCGTCATGCCCCCTCCGCACGGCGGCCGCCCACGCGTCACGTCCGACGCGCGCCTCGCCGGAAAGGTTGCGCCGACGTTTTCGTGTCGCGCGCCACGCTCCGCCCGCCCGCCCGCGCTCCCCCGGCCGTCCGCCGTTTCGCCGACCAGCATCATGGGAGGGTGGCACGCAAGCGTGGTCAGGAGACCATTCGGGACATGGCACTCTCGCTCGCCGTCGTCATGGCGGGCGTCTTCGCCTTCGCCTTCTTCGTCCTTCCGCGCGGCGACGACGAACAGGCGGTCAAGGTCGTCGACAATGCCGACGTCTCGGTCACCTCGTTCGCGCGGCAGGCCCCTTACCAGGTGCTCGCGCCGGCCGGCCTCGCCGATGACCTGTGGAAACCCACCTCCCTGCGAGTCCAGGCCCCCGGCGCGGTCAAGGGCGTCGACACCGGCCTCACCGTGCTGACCATCGGCTATGTGGTCGACCGCAAGGGCGACCGGACGTTCGCCCGCTACGAGGTGAGCAACGCGCCGGACGCCGTGCAGCGTCTGCTGGGCAACCGCCCGGTGACCGGCCGGCGCACGATCGCCGGTGCGACCTGGGACGAACGCCGCGCCGACGACGGCCACCTGGCCCTCACCCGCACGGCGGGCGGCTCGACCGTGATCATCGATGACGGCGACGGCTCCGGCGGCGCGAGCTCCGCGGACCTCGAGGCGCTCGCTGGTTCGGTGCGCCCGGTCTCGACGTCCGCCGCCTGACCCTCGACCGCTTGACCATCCGGCCGTGACCGCCCTGGACCGCGCCCGCCGGCCGGCGGGCGCGGTAGGTCAACCGCTGTCAGGGCGACGGGCGCCCCGGCCCTGGCTGGGGTTCGGCGGCGGCGATGCGGGCCCGGGCGCCGTCGAGCAGGGCCTGGCAGGTTCTGGCCAGTTCCTCGCCGCGTTCCCAGAGCGAGAGCGACTCCTCCAGGGTGACGCCGCCCGCCTCCAGCCTGCGCACGACGTCCTCCAGCTCCGCGCGGGAGTCCTCGAACGTGGGTCCGCCCCCGGCGGGCCTGCCGGGCCGCGCGGCGGCCTGCTCGGTGCTCGGCTCGGTCAAAGCGGGGCTCCTTGGGGTTCTCGGGCGGGGGTGGGTTGGCTGGAGGCGGGGCCGGCTGGGTCGGGGACGGCGGCCGGGTCGGGGACGGCGGCCGCTTTGGTGACGACCGCTTCGAACGAGCCCGCCGCGACCCGGATCCGGAGCGCCTGGTCCGCGGTGAGCGTCGCCGGGTCGCGGACGAGGGCACCGCTGGCCGCGTCCTGTACGAGCGCGTAGCCGCGATCGAGGGTCGCCGCCGGCGAGAGGGCGCGCAGGCGGGCGGTGGCGTGGACGACGTCGCGGCCCGCGACGTCGACGGCGTGCGTCACGCAGCGCCGCGCCCGCCGGGCGAGCGCGTCCACGGCCTCCGCCCGCCGATCCAGCTCCCGGTACGGCGCGGCGAGCACCGGACGGCCGCGCAGGTCGGCGAGCGCCCGATGTTCCCGCTCGATCCGCTGCTCGACCACCCGGCGGGCGCGGGCGCGCAGCTGCGCGACGATCGCCCCCTGTTCCGCGACGTCGGGCACCACCCGCTTGGCCGCGTCCGTCGGGGTCGAGGCGCGGACGTCGGCGACGTAGTCGAGCAGCGGGCTGTCCTGCTCGTGCCCGATCGCCGACACGACCGGGGTGCGCGCCGCGGCGACCGCGCGCAGCAGCGCCTCGTCGGAGAACGGCAGCAGGTCCTCCAGCGAGCCGCCACCCCGGGCGATCACGATGACCTGTACCTCCCGGTCGGCGTCGAGTTCGCGCAACGCGTCGATCACCTGGCCGGCGGCGAGCGGCCCCTGCACGGCGACCTCGCGGGTGACGATCCGCACCGCCGGCCAGCGCCGCCGGGCGTTCTCCACGACGTCGCGCTCGGCGGCACTCGCCCGCCCGGTGATCAGCCCGATCGCCGTCGGCAGGAACGGGAGCCGGCGTTTGCGGGAGGCGGCGAACAGGCCCTCGGCGGCGAGCAGCTGGCGCAGCGCCTCCAGCCGGGCAAGCAGCGCGCCCACGCCGACCGGCCTGATCTCGAAGACGTCGAGCGACAGCGTGCCCCGCCCGGCGAAGAACGACGGCTTGCCCCACACCACCACCCGCGCGCCGTCGACCAGCGCCGGCCCGACGGCGTCACACACCGCTCGCGCGCAGGTGACCTGCAGCGAGACGTCCGCGACCGGGTCGCGCAGGGTCAGGAACACCGTGTTCATCCCAGGCCGGCGGGAAATCTGGGTCACCTGCCCCTCCACCCAGACACGCCCGAGCCGTCCTATCCACTCACCGAGCGCGCGGGACACCGTCCGCACCGGCAGCGGCTGTTCGGGGCTCGATGTCAACGCCACGCCCGCACCGTAGGACATACCGACGGGCAGATCCCGGCCCTGTCCTCCCTGGCGCGTGGCCTTGGCACGGTTTTCCACCTGGTGACGGCGTGTTCCCGGGTATGCCTTGCTCATCACACTGCGGGCCCGCCGTGGCACGACGCGCCGTCRACCGGCCGACACCCCCATCCGGAACTCTTCGCGGTCCAGGCCGCTGACCAGGCACGACAGGTGGAAGCGCTGAGTAGGACGGAAGCCGGCAACGCGTGACGCACCGGCAGCCGGTCTTCCCGCCGGGCCCGTGCCGCGTAGACTGCCGAGACATGGGGCGGGTCCTGCTGGCCAAGCCGCGCGGCTACTGCGCCGGTGTCGATCGAGCGGTTCAGACCGTGGAGAAGGCACTGGAGCTGTACGGCGTTCCGGTATACGTGCGCAAGCAGATCGTGCACAACGCTCACGTCGTCAAGACGTTGGAGGCGAAAGGCGCGATCTTCGTTGAGGAGACGGAAGAGGTGCCGCACGGCGCTACCGTCGTGTTCTCCGCACACGGAGTAGCACCCACGGTGCACGAGGAGGCGACGGAGCGGAAGCTCCGCACGATCGACGCCACGTGCCCGCTGGTGACCAAGGTTCATCATGAGGCGCGCCGGTTTGCCCGTGAGGACTACGACATCCTGCTCATCGGCCACGAGGGCCATGAGGAAGTCGTGGGCACGACGGGCCAGGCGCCGGACCGGATCCACCTGGTGGACGGGCCCGAGGACGCAGCTGGGGTGGCGGTGCGTGACCCCAAGCGGGTTGCCTACCTCTCCCAGACGACGCTCTCGGTCGACGAGACCATGGAGACGGTCGACGCGCTGCGCGAGCGGTTCCCGCACCTGACGGGCCCGCCGAACTCCGACATCTGCTACGCGACCCAGAACCGTCAGGTGGCGGTCAAGGAGATCGCTCAGGCGGTCGACCTGATCCTGGTCGTCGGCTCGCCGAACTCGTCGAACTCGGTCCGCCTGGTCGAGGTCGCGCTCGACGCCGGTGCGCCGGCCGCGTACCTCGTCGACAACAGCGAGCAGGTGCAGGAGCAGTGGCTCGACGGTGTGGAGACCGTCGGCGTCACCAGTGGCGCCTCGGTGCCGGAGGAGCTCGTCACCGAGCTGATGGCCTGGCTCGCTGACCGCGGCTTCAACGACGTGGACGAGGTCACCTCCACCGAGGAGCACCTCCTTTTCGCCCTCCCGCCGGAGCTCCGCCGCGACATGCGCTCCAAGGAACGCGCCGCCGGCTGAGCCACCGGGGTGACGCTCGCCCACGCTCACTGAGCGTGGGCGCGCCGCGCCGGCTGTTCGTGTGCCTGGACTGGTGCTTGTCGGCCGGGGCCGCGGTCGGGAAGTGCTCCGACGCACCTGTGGCAAGGACCAAGCCTCGAACGGGATGAGTACGCGGTCTTCCGTTCAGGGCGGTCGCCCATCGAGCGCTAGAACGGCACGCCGCCCCGCCAGATCGATACGGGCCCGACAGTCATGGTCTGGGGAAAGGCCGTCGACGCGGGGTTACCGGCGCCGATGGCGATGTTCAGCACGAGGTACTGCGGCTTGCTGAACGGCCAGTCCCATCCCGAGGCCCGCGCGTCGTCGGCCCAGATCCGCATGTGTTCGCGCCGGTCGACGTAGAACCGCACGGTCTGGCCATCGAAATAGACCCCGTAGGTGTGGGGACGGGCACGTAGGTTCTTCCCCAGGTCGACGGAGCCGCCGGCGTCGCCCCAGCCGAACTCGGCTTCGGTCCGCGGGTCGGCCGCCATGGACATATGGGCCGCGCTGTGCACCCAGGTCGTGTCCTCGCCGACGACCTCCATCACGTTCAACTCGCCGGACCGCGGCCAGCCGACCTGTCGAATGTCGCCCCCTACGAGCCAGAACGCCGACCAGACGCCCGCCCCCACGGGCACGTCGATCGATGCCTCGACGTACGAGCCCGGCTGCACGGCGACCTTGCCCTCGGTGCTGAGCCGGGCGCTTGTGTAGTGACGCGGGATGCCGTCCGGGCCGGTGGCGTCCTCGCGGTACGCGGTGATCCGGAGATGGCCGGCGCCATCGACCTGGGCGTTGGCGGCGCTCGCGGTGTACGTCTGCAACTCGTTGTTGCCCCAGCCGTTGCCGCCGATCTCGTGGTTCCACTCGGCCGGGTTCGGCGACCTGCCCGCCGGGCCGGCAAAGGACACCACTCTGGTCGGCKGGCCGTTCACCCGCGCAGGCCCGGGCGCGGCCACCCGCCGGACGCTCGCGGCGGCAAGCTGGAAGTGGAAGGACCCGGTCGCGGGCAGGTCCACGTACAGGGATGTGCCGGAACCGCCGGGCGCCGTGCAGACAAACGTCCGGGACAGCAGGTGCCAGGAGCGGTCCGCGAAGCCGCCGTACTGGCTGACCTCCGTCGGCCGCTGCTGGTAGTGCCCGTCACCGAGCAGCATCCCGACCTTGCCACTCGCGGCGTCGGCGTCGCGAACCCACAGCTGCATCCGGTAGGTGCGACCGATCTGGAAGTACTCTTCGGGCGTCCGGAGCGAGATCAGCGCCCACGCCCACGTCCCGTTCCCGCCGCGACGGCTGACGTCCACCGCGGTCGTCCCACCGGCGGGTCCGCTGATCCCGGTGACGCGCCTGAGCTGGACGGGGCCGGAGTCGGACTCGGCGCGCCAGCCCGACAGGTCGGTGCTCGCGGACTCGTTGAGGACGGCGTTCTCGGCGAGCACCGAGGTGGCGGGCGTCGGACCCGGGCCCGACGTGTCGGGGGCGCCCGCCTCCTGGCCATTCGCGGCCGCCACCGCCGAGGCACCCCCCGACGGCGCGGCTTCGCTGGCCGGAGAGACGCGGGTGCTCCTGGGGGCGCGGGTGACCTGCACCAGGACGACGGCCGTGGCCGTCAAGACGACGGCGATGGTGAGCGCGACGACTCTGCGCCGCTGACCGCGTCGGCGCCGGGCGACGTGCCTCGGTGAGGCAGGCGCCCCCACGCTCGCGGACTCGGGCGGAAGGCCGCCAACCATGGATCCTCCCGCCATTGGCCTGGTACGCCGGAAATAGTAGATCTATCTGGCGGGGGCTATGTAGGTGGTCCCGGTTCGCCCGTGGTGTCGCGGTCAGGATCGGGATCGGTCCAGCGCGGTCATCCCGCCCGCGCCGCAAAGCGGTCCGGTTCGAACCGGAACAGCACCGTCCCGTCATCCTCGCGGGTGACAGACCAGTACGGGGAGGCGCGGAAGGCTTCGCGAAGGGCGGCGAAGCGGTCCGGCAGGTCGGTCCCGTAGGCCCAGCCATAGTCCGACGACACCGGCGACCACACGGCGTACAGCTCGTAGGGCCCCGGCGACTGGTTCTGGACATACGTGACGAACCGGGCGGTGAGGCTTGCCATCTTCGCCGAGCCAGTGAGATTTTCGTCCTCGGGGTCGGCCGGCGTCGGCAGGTCCTGGACTCGCAGGCCGGTCGGACTGCCCGAACTGCGGGCCGGGGAAACCGGCAGGTCGCCTGGCCCCAGGCTGAACATGAAGAACTTCTCCTCGGGGTGGGCCTCCCCGTACGCCTGGAAGTACCGGACCGTTCTCAGGTCCCCGCCACGAATGACGTTCACCGCGTCCAGCCCGAACGCGGCCACCAGGAACGTCGCGGTCAGCAGCGCGGACACGCCGAACCACGGCAACCGCCGGAGGCCGGCGCGGGATCGAGGGAAGACGCTGGCCCCGAGCAGCGCGAGCCAGGGTATGGCGAACAGCATCGCCCGGAAGATGCCTTCGTTGCCGTACGGGTTCACGGCGACGAGGACCAGGCCGACCGCCGGGCAGCATGCCTGCGCCCACGCGGCCAGGTCGCGCCGTCTGCGGACCAGCGTGACGAGGGCCGCCACGCCGAGTAGCAGAACCCCACCGCAGAGCGCCCGCACCGTCTCGCCGACGATGGGCAGCCGGGCGAGTCCCGTCATGTTCGTCGTCGAGGGCGGCTTGAAGTTCTGCGACTGCCCGATCTCGCCCAGGTTGATGAAGCCGCTGACCGCGTTCCAGTGAACGAGTGCCCACAGCACCGCCGGTCCCAGGAACAACGCCGGGATCCAGAACGGGCGCGCCTGGCGGAACACGACCAGCACGACCAGGACGCCACCGACCACGTAGGGGCTCAGCTGGTGGGTGACCGCCAGCAGGCAGCCGGCGGCGAGCAGGAGGCCGGCGCGCGTCCTGGAATGGCGCTTGGTGAGCGCGAGCCCGAACACGGCGAGCCCCACGACGAAGCCGACGGACTGGGGCGAGAAGTAGTCCGCGCCGATCGGGTCCGCGAGCACGGCCAGCGTGACCGCGACCCAGCAGTGGTAGGAATTGTCGAGCACCTTCCCGGCGAGATAGCGCAGGGCGGCCACTCGGAACACGCCCAGCAGGGACGGCCAGAACGTGGCGAGCCCGAGCGGGTCGCGGATCCCGGTGACGTCGCAGAGCCAGGCCATCGCCGCGAAGAAGCCGGACCAGTAGTTGTAGACGTCGACGCTTGAGTCGAGCCGGTGGATCGAGCGGATCTGCTGTACCAGGTCGATGTGCTTCTCGGCCGACTGCGAGCGGGGCCCGTCGTAGACGAGCGAGGGCGTGAGCGTCAACACCACCGTCAGCAGCAGCACGGCGATGGCCAGGTCGCGTTCGTTCTCTCCGGAATGAAGGACGATCGCTATCAGAATGAGGGCCAGGCCCACGAACCACAGCGGCCCGATCAGCGGAACAAAGCCGTAGAAACCGGGGTCCAGATGGCGATGGGTGAACGCGGAGACCACGCACAGCAGAGCTCCCGCCGTCGCGCAGAGCACCGGCCAGGACTGGCCTGTCGATCGGCCGCCCGGCCACTGCCGGCGTAGCCAGCCGCCGATGCCCTGTGGCCCCAGGTCGCGCATGGCCAGCCGGATGCCGGCCGCGTGCGCCGGAACGCTCGCGGCCGCGACGATGACGAAGGCGGCTATCGGGTGCCAGGCATGGGTCTCGACCATGGCGACGGACACGAATACCAGCACGCAGAACCCGGTGACCATCGTGAGGGTCATCCGCGTCGCCAGCCGGACGAACCGGTTGAACGCCCACGGCGCGGACCCGGGACCCAGCAGGCAGAATGCCAGCAGCGCCCCGAGCCGTGGGCCGTCGGCGCCAAGCGCCGCGGCGACGCTCCCCACCGCCAGCAAGGCCAGACTTCCGGCCGACAACGCCAGCCGGGCCGCGGCGGTGCCGGCCAGGACGGCGTCATCCGCGAGCCCGGCGGGCGCTGGAGGCGCGCCCCGGCGCCCGCCTCGCCGGATGGTGATAGTCGCTGGTTCCGTGTAGCGGCTTCGCGTGGGCGGCGGCGCGTCGCCGTCGCCCACGCGAAGCCGCATCGTCGGCTCCGCGTCAGTCGATGCGGCCCGCGGCGCCGGATCCTGTGCTTCCTTGGACCCCGCCCACCGCGGCCGCTCGGTCTGCCCTGCGCCGGTCGCCGACGCGGCGTCGTGGCGAAGACCGCCTCGAGCGCGCCACGGCGGAGGCGGAATCCGAGCTGGGCCGGCGTCTCCCGCCGTCACCGGCGGCCGACCGCGCCGACGGCCGCTGGAAAGGCATGTTCGACCACGCGCACCAGCGGTCCCCACGGCACGACCAACATTGTCCCCCCGATTGGCTCATGCTTGCGCGCCCGTTTCTGCCACGACCGTTTCGTTTGGGCGGCCACATAACGACGGTGCGTGACCGTCGCCACTCGTCCGAATCGGGATCCGGTGCTCGCGCTTGTCCCGCTCGCTATGTGTTCCATATCACGGCTACCGGCCAGATGGCGGCGGGGTCAGCGTAGCAGGGGCACTCTCGCGCTGGTCCCGTGACTAACCCGCCGAGGAAGGTGATCGGTCGCTCTTCTCGCCAGGCATCACCCGTCCGCACCGACTTTGACGCGTCGATGAATCCGGATTGAGGCGTTGGCGCCGGGGGGTGGGCCGGGACACCGGGCCCGCTGGCCGGCGAGCGCTACCACAGCGCGGGGCTGGATGGYGTGAGACTCGTTAGCCTGCGGAAGGGCGGGACGCCGGCCGGGGGCGTGGCGCGGCCGCCACCACAAAGGCGGCGGCACCACCCGCACATGACCGAAGATAGCCGGGGCAGTGTCGAGGACKACGACGGCCGGTTCAGGACGAGGGGTATCGAGCAGCATGACCGAGCAGGAGTACCGGATCGAGCACGACAGCATGGGGGACGTGCGGGTCCCGGCCAGCGCGAAGTGGCGGGCACAGACCCAGCGCGCGGTCGAGAACTTCCCGGTCTCCGGGCAGCGCATCTCCCGGGCGCACATCGCCGCCCTGGCTCGGATCAAAGCGGCCGCCGCGACGGTCAACGCCAAGCTCGGAGTGCTCGACGGCGAGATCGCCGAGGCAATCGCCTCCGCGGCCGCCGAGGTCGCCCGCGGCGACTGGGACGACCAGTTTCCGCTGGACGTGTTCCAGACCGGCTCCGGCACGTCGTCAAACATGAACACCAACGAGGTCATCGCGACGCTCGCCAGCGAGCGGCTCGGCCGCCCGGTGCACCCGAATGACCATGTGAACTGCTCCCAGTCGTCGAACGACGTGTTCCCGTCGTCGATCCACATCGCCGCGACCCAGGGCATCGTCGCCGAGCTGATCCCGGCGCTCGAGCATCTGGCGGCGTCGCTGTCGCGCAAGAGTGAGCAGTTCGCCGACGTGGTCAAGTCGGGGCGTACGCACCTGATGGACGCGACCCCGGTCACCCTGGGCCAGGAGTTCGGCGGCTACGCCGCGGCGGTACGCCTTGGCGTCGAGCGGCTGAACGCGGCGCTGCCCCGGATCGGCGAGCTGCCGCTGGGCGGAACCGCGGTCGGCACCGGGATCAACACCCCACCTGGCTTCTCCGCGACCGTCATCTCCGAACTGGCGGCCAGCACCGGACTGCCGCTCACCGAGGCGCGCGACCACTTCGAGGCGCAGGCCTCCCGGGACGGCCTGGTCGAGGCATCCGGCGTCCTGCGGGTTGTCGCGGTGTCGCTGTACAAGATCTCCAACGACCTGCGCTGGGCATCCTCCGGCCCGCGCGCGGGCCTCGGTGAGATCCACCTGCCTGACCTGCAGCCCGGCTCGTCGATCATGCCCGGCAAGGTCAACCCGGTCATCCCGGAGGCGGTCTGCCAGGTGGTCGCCCAGGTCGTCGGCAACGACGCCGCCGTGGCGTTCGGCGGCTCGGCCGGCAACTTCGAGCTGAACGTGATGCTCCCGGTGATCGCCCGCAACCTGCTGGAGTCGATCCACATCCTGTCGACGATCAGCCGCCTTTTCGCGGACCGCTGCATCGACGGCATCGAGGCTAACGTCGAGCGCTGCCGCCGGTACGCCGAGTCGTCACCGTCGGTCGTCACCCCGCTGAACAAGTACATCGGCTACGAGGAGGCCGCGAAGGTCGCCAAGCAGTCGCTCGCCGAGGAGAAGACCATCCGCGAGGTCGTGCTGGAGCGAGGCTACGTCGAGGCCGGCAAGCTCACCCTGGAGCAGCTCGACGCCGCCCTCGACGTTCTCTCCATGACCCACCCCTAGCGGCGTGCCGGCGGCGGCGCCCCCGGCCGGCGCCGCCGCTCTGGTTGATGCCACGCCAACGCCAGGACCGTTGGCGTGAATCGCTCACGTCCGCTGGCATTCTTGCCACGATGGGAGTCGGCGGATCTCGCCGGCTCAGCCCGATCTGTCGAGCCGTCGTCTGTCATGTCCGTGAAACAAGAGCGGTAACGGCTGTCACCTCTCGGGTGCCGTCAGCCGCCGTGCCCGTGAGCCGCGCCCAGCCGTCATCAGGTCCTCGGCCGGTTGGGGCGCGGCTCACCCAGTCCGCCCGCGTCATCAAGGTGGCCGACCTGCGCTGCTGCTAGACTGACCGCGCCGGCAGCCGGCTGGAATGCCGTAGGCCGGCGCGCGACGGTTGGGGGAGTTCGTCGAAATTCCAACACCACTTGACGTCGCCACGTCGCCACCGTCCGGCGCTCTCGTCGAGGGTAATTGGTCGGCGCGGAATGTGAATATGGGCCGTGTCGCATAGCCCGGCCGGCACGTAAGCGACGTCGGTGGGGATCCCGGCCGGGGTGACGCGCATTCATCCAGTCCCTCACCCTGCGTCGGCCGCTTGTCGGGCTGCCAGTAGTCGGGGGCGAAATGGTGTCGGTTCCGCCGCGCGGCGAGCCGCTGAAGAACGGATCGGCTCCGGGTCGGCGGTCGCGGGTTCCGCGGGCCCGCGGAACCCGCGGTGGCGTCGCCGCCGCCTCTGGCCCCGGCTGGCTCACTCGGCCGAAGAGGACCGCGAAGCCCGAGCCGGCTCGAATCCGCGGTTCTTGCCCGACCGTGTCTGGCCGCGCCGGCGCTGACCTGGCCCGCCAGGGCGCGTCCGCGCGCCTGGCGCCTGGCCAAGGACCGCGGCGATGAGTTCTGGCGCCTCGGACGAGACAGTCTGGCTCCGGTCGCTGCCAAGGTCCGAGCCGCTGATTCTCGGAGCGGCCGACGCGACCATGTGGCTGCGCTGGCAGCCGCCGACCCGGCCGGCCGCGACCGCGACCGCGCCCGCGGACGGGCCGCGGGCCGGTCGAGCCGGAGCGGAGCCCGACTCGTCCGTGCTGCTCGAGCCGCTGCGGGAGGTGGGCGCCGGCGCGGGCCCGCGGGGAGTACCGGAGCCGCGGCCCGCCGCGGAGGCATCGAGTTCGTCCGACGACGCCGTCGCGCGCGAGGTCTCGGGGATGTTCGGGCGCGACTCCCTCTACATGCTGCTGTGGGCCGTCCAGATCGTCGGCGCTGCCGGGGTGACTCCCTTCGTGACCCGGCTGATGGGAGCGGACGAGTTCGGCGCGGTGGCCGCGGCCAATGCCGTCATGCAGGTGCTGTTCCAGGTGGCCGGGCTTGGCCTGCAGACGGCGATCCAGTGGAAGTACGCGGATTCGGCGGCTGGCAGCTCGGACGGCCCGGCCGAGGCCCGCAGGCTGCTCACCTTGTGCATCCTTGCGGCGACGGCGATCACCTGGCTCGTCGACACGACCGGCCGGTGGTGGGCCCCGTCGCTGGGATTCGAGCACTACGGCGGGGCGCTGCGGCTGGCGGTCTTCTGGGCGGGCATCGCGGCCGTGACCAACGCCCAGCTGGCGCTGCTGCGCAGCCAGGACCGGCTCCTGGGCTTCGGGCTGGTGAGCATGCTGCAGTCGGTCGTCGCCGAGATGGCGAGCCTCGCGCTCGTCGCCGTGACGACGCCGACCGCGACGAGCTTCATTCGCGGTCAGCTTGTCTCGCAGATCGCCGCCACCGCGCTCGCCGTGTTCCTCGTGGTGCCGGGACGGCTGGGACCGCGGGACCGGCGCCTCGTGGGGGCGAGCCTGGCCTATGCGCTGCCGCTGGTGCCGGCGGTGCTCGCCACGCTCGTGCTGAACGCGGGCAACCGCTTCATCGTCCAGAGCCATCTGGGCCCCGCCGCCGTGGCTCGCTACCAGATCGCCTACAACATCGGGTCGCTGCCGACGCTGCTGCTGTCGGTGCTCAACTCGGCGTGGATGCCCCGCATCTTCGCGGTCTCCGACCCGGCCACTCGGGCGGCGGTGCTCGCGGCGAGCCGGGACGCCCTCTACCGGCTGCTGTCGCCCGTGCTCGTCGGGCTCGCGCTCGCGGCGCCCCTGCTGCTGCGCACCTGGGCGCCCGCGGGTTACGGCCCTGGGCAGTTGCTCGCCATCACCTCGATCGTGATCGTCTGCGCGGTGCCGGCGACCGCCAGCCTCGCGCCCACGCGGGCGCTCATGGCGGCGGGCGCGACCGTCAGCATCGCCGTCGGGACCGCCATCGCCGCCGCCGGCAACATCGCCCTCAGCCTCGTGCTGGTGCCGAGGCTCGGCCTGTCAGGCGGTGCGCTGGCGACCGGTGCCTCCTACTGCCTGTTGCATGGCTTCCTGCTGGCAAGGGCGCGGGTGGCCGCGCCCACTGCCCGCACGAGCCCGCTGATCCTCGTGGAGCTGGGCCTCGTCGTCGCGGCGGTGCTGGGGCTGAGTCTTGTCCCGGCCGACGGCCCGGTGGCATTCGCGGGTCGGGCGGTCGCGATGCTCGCCGCGCTCGCCTGGTTCGGCGTCATCTTCCGAATGATCGCCCGTGGAAAGGGCGCCGCTCGCCCGGCGGGCCGCCGCCGGGCGAGCGGCCCGCGTCGGCACGAGGCGCTCGAGGCGGCCCCGAGGGCACGCCACCGCGCCGACAGCCACTCGCGGCCGGTCCCGACGGCCGGACCGGCCGGGCTGCGTGCCGACCTACCCGAGCAACCCAGCCGGCGCTACGAGGAGGCGCCGACCATGCAGCTGTCGTGGCGTTCGCTTGGAGGATGGAGATGACCTTGCTCGCGGCGGTGGTCATGGCGCACACCGACCCGACCCACCTACGGCGGCTGGTCTTGGCGCTCGACGACGTGCCCATCTTCCTGCACTGCGACGCGCGTACGCCCGAGGCCACGTACCAGCGGATGACCAGCCGGCTACCCCTGCGGGTGACGCTCTGCGCACGCCAGCCGACGACGCTGTCGAGCTGGTCGCTGGTGGACGCGGAGCTGCGCGCGCTGCGCGTGGCGCTCGCCCGTACGTCAGCCAGGCATATCGCGGTCCTCTCCGGCGCCGACTATCCGTTGCTGGCAATGCCGGAGCTGGAGCGTGAGCTCTCCCGGTGGGACGGTTTCTCCTGGCTGTGGAACGTGCCGTTGCCATACCGGCCGTGGAGCACCCCGAGGCATCCCGACGGCGGCCTGTGGCGCCTGCGGCGGAGGTTCCTCACCTGGCGTAACCAGGTGATGTTCGTCAAGGACGTGCCGTTGCGCCTGCCGGTCAGCCGGTCGATTCCGGCTGACCTGGAGCCGCGGGCCGGCTCGCAGTGGAAGATCTACGCCCGTCACCACGCCGAGGCTCTTGTCCGGCTGATGGACGGGCGGCCGGACCTCGTCCGGTACTGGCGCGGCACGCTGGTTCCGGACGAGACCTTCGCCGCGTCGATGCTGGGCAGCCGCTCGCTGCTTGGCTCGGACGCGCTTCCGGCCTGCTACAGCCATCCCTGGCACATGGCGTGGCCGGCGGGTGGCGCGACGCATCCGGGCTGGCTGACGATGGCGCATTTCGACGACCTCGCGCGCGCTCAGAAGGAGCCCCCCGCCGATCCGGTGACCTCGTTCGCGGCTGTCGCCGGCGAACCGCGGGAGCACCGCAGGCTCTTCGCCAGAAAATTCGGTACGGCCGTGGACACAGACGTCCTCGACCGCATCGACGCCGAGCTGCGAGCCTGACCAGCCCCGGCGAGGGCCGAGGCCAGGCGCCGCCTGGACGGGTGCGGTCCCGGCGCGAGCTCCCGGGGTCCGCCTCAGGGACGACTGGAACTGTCGTGGTCGGCCCGGCCCACCGGCTCGGCGGCCTCATCGTCTCGGTGGCACGCCCCCGGGCCTGGGTGCCCTGGCATTCGGGGTGCTCAGGCCACCGGTGCGCAACGCGACCAGGCCGCGGGCGTATCCGGCTCCGGTGACCGCGACCCCCGCGAGCACCGCGGCCGCTTGTGGCCACCTGGCCCGCTCCCGAAGGCCCCGCGCGACGGCGCGGGGGAGGGTTCGCCGGACGTAGGCGCGTTCCGCCTCGAGCGCGGCGGTCGCGCCGACCAGGTTCGTCACGACGGCCTTCGAGATTCCTTCGGCGTAGCACCGCCGCTGGAAGTAGGCCCACTGGGCACGCGTCCCGGGAACCTTGTGGTAGACCACCGCATCCGGCACGTGCAGCACGGACGCTCCCGGCAGGGCCCGGCGCAGACGGATGTAGAACTCGGTCTCCTCGCAGCCGAGCGGTGTGTTGCCGACGCGCCCAATTCCGTCGGTGAACCCCCCGACCAGCGGAAAGAACTTGCGGCGGAACGACATCGCGGCACCTATGGGGTTGCGGATCTCGCTCACCGTCGTGGGCAAGCCCACGTAGCTGCATCCGACGACCCAGTCGAACTCCGGGGGAAACCAGCCGGGGCGCGTCGTCAGCCAGTCCGCCGCGACGGTCCCGCCGACACCGACCACATTGGGATCCACGTAGGGCGCCGTCAGTTTGGCGAGCCAGTCCGCGGCGGCGCGCGCGTCGTCGTCGAGAAACGCGACGATCTCGCCGGTCGCCCGCTCGACACCCGTGTTTCGGGCGCCAGAAAGTCCTCGCGAGTTCTCGTTGGCGACGACGATGACGTCCGGGAACGCTGCCCGGGCACGTCCCAGCAGCGCATTGTTGTAGTCGACGACGAGGATGATCTCGCTGGCCGGCGGATCCTGTGCCCTGATGCTGTCCAGCGCGGCGGTGATGTCGCCGAACCGGTCCTCGGTGTAGGCGCAGATGATGACGGACACAGCCGGCTGGTCAGGCTGACCGGTCGACGGCGTCGCGCGTCCGTCACTCGCGATGGCGTCGCCCGTGGTCATGCCGGCTCCACCCGCGGGACGCCCGAGGTGAGGGTTGTGTCCTCCCGCGGGCGTGTGATCGGCGCGGCTGGCGCGCGCGCCGTTGTGGCGGCGCCGAGCTGGGCGGGGTCCGTCGTCGCGTGCCGCGACAGGTCGAGGCGACGGCGCACCGCCTGCCTGTCGAGGGCGACCTGGCGGCGTAGCCGGCTCGGCATGGGCCGGAATGCCTCGGCGAAGATCGTCCTCAGCACACGCAGCCCGTCCGAGAGCGCGTTGAGGTTGGTCACGCCCATGAGCCGCGGGTGCTCGAAGCTGGCGACCTCGACAATCTTCAGGCCGCCGCGGGCTGCCCGGATGTTGATGAGGGTCTCCACCTCGAAGCCGTCACCCCACTGGGGTTCGTCGCCTCGTTGCCCCGGCTGCAGGTCGAGCACCGGCAGGCAGTAGGCCCAGAACGCGTTGTAGCCATAGCAGAGGTCGGTGAACCGATGCCGCAGCAGGATGTTGACCAGGGAGCTCAGGGCGAGGTTGCCGCGGCTGCGTAGCTTGGTGATATCGCTGCTCCCACCGCCCTCGATGAACCGGGAGCCCTTGGCGTAGTCGGCGCCGCCGAGCAGCGCCTGAACGAAGTCCTCGATCTCCGCGGGGTCGGCGGAGCCGTCGGCGTCCAGCATGACGATGATGTCGCCCGTCGCGGCCGCGAACCCGCTGGCCAGGGCGTTGCCCTTGCCCTTGCGCGTCTGGTGCACGACGACGCAGTCGGGCCGCATGGACTGGGCGACATCCTCCGTGCCGTCGGTCGATCGGCCGTCGACCAGGACGACCTCCGCGTCGGCGGGCAGAATCTTGAAGATATGTGGAAGGTTGCGGGCCTCATTCAGTGTCGGAATGACGATGCTGACTCTTGGCCGCGGTTCCCCTACAGTCAACTTCCGTCCCCCTGGGATGCCTGGGCGCCGCCTGGCAGGTAGGCGGCGCGGCGCGCTCGATGCGCCTCAGAGGTGGCCGCGGCCCAAGAACCCCAAAAGGAATCGGCGCGGTATGGCTCTGTTGTTGCCCGGGCTGTCGATGTGGACGCTCTGGGCGCTCGGCGGTGTTGTCGTTCGAAACGAGAAGTAATTGAATCCCGCGGGTCATGTGTACGCAATATGCGGGAAATTGATCGATACCGACGCGCCGCCGACCCCCGATTCCAGTGCCTTTCCGCGCTTGCATTCCCCCGTTGTCCGGTCAAGCAAGACCGTCTGCCCGACACGGTAGCACTCACCCTCCGGCAGGGTTCTCGCGCTACGTCGTGTACCACTTGTGCGTCTCGCCAGGTTCGAACAATGCGCCGGAGCGTGACTCGGCCACCGCGCGGCGTGACTGATTGCGGGTCGACGGGCGGAGGTATTCACCCTGGTTCGCCAATTAGGGCGACGTCGACCGGGGGCCGGGGAACGGCTAGCTGCTGTGGTCGGGGGGCTGTTTCACGCCGCTGGGCGTGTTGCCGGAACGCCGCCTGGGGCCCGGTACCGATGCGCGCCCCCCCATTCGCCGCACCGAGGGGACCGATATTGGGTCGGCTGGTGGAGTGTCCCGGGCGGTGTCGGGCGAAGAGGGGCCAGTGTCGATCGGGGGCGGCTCTGGCTCGGTTGTCCGGCGTCTGGCGCGTCGCGGTTGCGCGAGCGGTTCATCGTGTGGATATCTGTGCCAGAAATGCGAAAATCGGACGCAGCCGCAGATACCGCAGTCGTTTCCGGAGCGGTAATGGCGGTGAACCTGGCGCGTGTGGCCGCAGGTACAGGTTCGCAGCCAGCTCGGCATCCGGGCCGGCTGCGAAGCGCTCGCGGACATGATTCGTTGATAACACGACGGCAGGGGTGGAAAGTCTCAGTTTTTGAATCCCGCGTGTCGGATGTCCGACCGGACCGCCTGCGTCACGGTCGGGTGTCGCGGCGGGCGCGGTTCGCCATCGTCCGAGCCCGCTCGCGGCGGACCACTGTCGCCCGGCGGGCCCGGACCAGCGCGATGATGATCACCAATAGCTCGGCGATCAACAGGCTCGGCGCGCGCAGGATCAGTTCGGAACCGATGTCGATTGCCTTCGTCTTCAGCCCGCCGTCGCTGCCGGTCGCCGGATGCAGGAAGCCGACCCCGGTGGTGATCGCCGCATAGACCAGCGGCGGCATGATGGCGACTCCGACCAGATCGTCCACATGCGTGCGCAGCGTGCTCGCGACGCAGGCCACGACGAACAGGACGCCGAAGATCCAACCCAGGTGCCCGAAGACTGCCACGTCCGCGGCGGCGCCCGCGGCCCCGATGATCAGCACGATCAGCGAGGCTCCGAAGGCGGTAAGCCCGCGGCGGTTGTTGCTGATGACGGTCGTCGGTTGCAGGGTCGAACGGCGCCGTCCCGTGGGGGCACGGTCGGCCGGTCCGCGCGGCCGGTCGGTGCGACCTCGGGGGCCGGCGGGTTGCCTGTCGGGCAGACTCACGTGGGCAAGGTACCGCCCCAGGTTTAAGAATGCGTCAGCACGATACGTCGTGGCTGTACCGGTGGCCGATTCCTTCAGCTCTCCGTGTTCGCTCCGGCACCCGGTGGAGCCGCCTGAATGTCCGCTGTGTCGGGTGCCTCCATCGGCGGYCTGAAGGGCGAGGATGGCACCAGCTCCAGCTCTTCGAGGGGTTCTCGTCCATCAGGAACTGAGAGGAGCTCGACGGCCGTCAGCGGGCGGACACCTGCCTCCACTGGCTTGGGGCTGGGCAGTTCGTCCTCGACGACCTCCATCGCGGCCAGTCGGCGGGCCGACACCAGCACCCGGCCCTCCAGCGACCCCACGGCCGCGTTGTAGTCCTTGACCGCGCGTCCCAGGGAAGCGCCGAGCCGGTCGACGTGCTCGCCGAGCGTGCCGATCCGGGTATACAGCTCACGGCCAAGCTCGTAGACCTCCTTGGCCCGGGTTGTCAGCGCGTCCTGCGTCCAGGCGTAGGCGACGGTGCGCAGCAGCGCGATGAGCGTCGTCGGCGTGGCGAGCACCACGCCCCGGCCAGCCGCGTACTCGAGCAGGCCTGGGTCGTGGTCGAGCGCCGGTGCCAGGAACGCCTCCGCCGGGACGAACAGCACGACGAACTCGGGTGAGTCCATTCGGCGCCAGTAGGCCTTCGAGCCGAGCTGGTCCACGTGCGCGCGCAGGTGCCGGGCGTGCGCGGCCAGCCGCTCGGCCCGCACGGTCTCCTCGGCGGCTTCGGCGGCCTCGAGGAACGCGGCCATCGGGACCTTGGAGTCGACGACGATGCTGCGCCCGCCGACCAGGTGGACGACCATGTCCGGCCGCTGTACCGACTCTCCCTCCTCACCGGCGACCGTGTGCTGCTCCGTGAAGTCGCAGCGTGCCAGCATGCCGGCGACCTCGGCGACGCGGCGCAGCTGCAGCTCGCCCCAGGCGCCGCGCGCCTGCGGCTTGCGCAGCGCGGTCACCAGCTGCGAGGTCTGGGTGCGCAGGGCGTCGGAGGCCTCGCGGGTGGCCCGAACCTGCTCGACCAGCGTGGCGTAGGCCTCGATGCGCGCGGTTTCCAGATCGCGCAGTCGTTCCTCCATCCGGGTGAGCGTCTCGCGCAGCGGCGTCACCAGGTTCTCCACGGCGGCGCGCCGCATGTCGAGGTCGCCGCGCGCCCGAGCGCCCGCCTCGTCGAGGCGGGCGGCCGCGAGCTCCAGGAACTGTCGGCTAGCCCCTTCCAGCGCCCGCGCCGAGAGCGCCTGGAAGGTGTCGGTGAGGCGTCGCTGGCTCTGCTCGACGAGCGCGACGCGCTCGGCCGCCGACTTGCGCTCATAGTCCAGCGCGGTCCGCATGCCGGCGACGTCGGCGTTCGCCCGCTGGGCTCCGGCCTGCCTGCCCGCGAGGTAGCCCCCCGCGGCCCCGACCACCAGGCAGGCCAGCGCCAGCAGCACCCCCGACGCATCCATGACCACAGCCAACCACCCCGGTCCGACATTTGCCCTGACCCGAAGCCACGCAAGGAGCAGGGTTCCTGCCGGATCCGGGGTTCCTGCCCGATCGGCGGAGCCGATCGAGGAGGTCTGGGAGCTTGCGGAGCCGATCCGGCAGGTTAGGCGCACCGCCCGACAGGATCGGGGCGCTTCGCGCCCCGATCCGTAGACTCAAAGCCATGGGTCTGTCGATCGGCATCGTCGGGCTGCCCAACGTCGGTAAGTCGACGCTGTTCAACGCGTTGACCCGCAATGACGTGCTGGCGGCGAACTATCCCTTCGCGACGATCGAACCGAACGTCGGCGTCGTCGGCGTGCCCGACCCCCGGCTCGAGCGGCTCGGCAAGCTGTACAGCAGCCAGCGGATCGTGCCCGCCGCGGTGAGCTTCGTGGACATCGCCGGCCTGGTGCGGGGCGCCTCCGAGGGGCAGGGCCTCGGTAACAAGTTCCTCGCCAACATCCGTGAGTCGGACGCTGTGTGCCAGGTGGTCCGGGTGTTCTCCGACCCGGACGTGGTGCACGTCGACGGCCGGGTTGACCCGGCGGACGACATCGCCACCATCAACACCGAGCTGGTTCTCGCCGATCTGCAGACCATCGACAACCGCCTGCCCAAGCTGACGAAGGAAGCGAAGGTCGACAAGACCAAGCAGCCCATGCTTGCGGCCGCCGAGGCGGCCAGGGCCGTCCTCGACCAGGGCAGGCCCCTGTCCGCCGAGCCCTCGATCGACCGTGCGCTGCTGCGAGAGTTGTTCCTCCTGACCGCGAAGCCGTTCCTCTACGTCTTCAACGTCGACGAGGACGCCCTCGCCGACGATGCCAGGCGTAAGGAGCTCGCCGACCTCGTCGCGCCCGCGGACGCCGTCGTGCTGTGCGCCAAGGTCGAGGCCGAACTGCTGGAGCTGCCCGAGGAGGATGCCGCCGAGCTGCTCGCCTCGCTCGGGCAGAGCGAGAGCGGCCTCGCGGCGTTGGCCAGGATCGGCTTCCACACGCTCGGCCTGCAGACCTACCTGACCGCGGGCCCCAAGGAGGCGCGCGCCTGGACCATCAAGAAGGGCGCCACGGCTCCCGAGGCCGCGGGCGTCATCCACAGCGATTTCCAGCGTGGTTTCATCAAGGCGGAGATCGTTTCGTTCGGCGACCTGATGGCGGCGGGCTCGATGGTCGCGGCTCGCGCGGCCGGCAAGGTTCGCATGGAGGGCAAGGACTACGTCATGGCCGACGGCGACGTCGTCGACTTCCGTTTCAACGTCTGACCCTTCCTCGGGCCGGAATGCCGAGGCTGCGGTGCGCGCGTTGATGGCCTGAGCCCGGCGGCGGTGGGAGAGCCGTGGCGCTTGGCATTGCTCATGGAAATCAGCGGCGGCCGGACGCGGCCGCGGCGCGCAATGTGGTAACGCTGCAACGTGGTCGTTCTACTCGCGGTGCCCAGATGGCCTACGTCGGCGTTAGGCGGAAGGACCGGATGAGGGGGCCCGACGGGCCATACACCGCACCAGCGAATCCGTGCCTCCGCTCGGCGAGATACGGGCCCGTCCCCGCCTACCGCTTACGATCGCTACTAGTGTGAACATCGGGACTGCCAAGATGACTCGTGCGTACCCTGGCCCGCGGCGCTGGGACGCGCCGCCGAGGCTGACCGCGCCGACCGCCGTCATCGAGGTAGAACTCTCGGCCGAGGCGCCGCGGTTTCCGTCCGCCCGCGCGGTCCAGGCGCTCATCCGCCTTCACGGCCACCCGATGGGTATTCTGCGGCTCTCGGGCGCTGATATCGCCGGGGGTCTCGGGACGCTGCGCGAGAAGATAGAATATGATCTTGGTCCGGCCGTGCGGGAGCATCTCGCCGCGGACGGTGTCGCGGTACCTCCCGGCCCGTTGGCCGCCATTCTTCCCAGCTCGGACGCATGCCGTAGGACGGCGCCGAAGGATTTTGGGGTCAGCGTCGTCGTCAATGCGTGTGAAGCCTCGCCGGAGCTGGTGAGGGCCCTGGCCAGCATCCAGGCACAGACCAGGTTGCCCGACGAGCTGATAGTGGTCGACAACCGTCCCACGACCAGCGGGATACCCGGCCTGCTCAAGGAGCTGGAGCTCGGGTCCGTGACCTATGTACCCGAGCCCGTCAAAGGACTCGCTCGCGCCCGCAACACCGGCCTGGCCGTGGCGTCCGGCGAGCTGGTCGCTTTTACGGACGACGACGTCATCGCAGACCCGTCGTGGCTCGAGGTTCTTGTCTCCGGATTTGAGGACGAGAATGTGGCTGCCGTGACGGGGTTGATTCTTCCGGCGGAGCTCGAGACCGAGCCGCAGATCCTGTTCGAGGAGTTCGGCGGTTTCAACAAAGGTTATGAACGCCGGCGTTTCGACCTGCACCTGAACCGCCCCGAGAATCCGCTCTTCCCGTTCAGTGCGGGCATGTTCGGCAGCGGCGCGAACGCGGCCTTCAGAGCATCGCTGCTGCGGARGCTCGGCGGGTTCGACGTGAGTCTCGGCACCGGCACGCCTTCGCGCGGGGGCGAGGATCTGGATATCTTCCTCACCGTCATCCAGGCGGGGGAGGCAATCGTCTACGAGCCCGGCGCCATCATGTGGCATTCGCACCACCGGGGATACCGGGACCTGCGCCGGCAGATGCACAACTACGGGGTGGGCCTCGGGGCGATGATGGCCAAGCGCGTCCTGACCAGTCGTGCCGAGCGGCGTGAGCTCCTACGGCTGGCTCCCGAGTGCGCGCGCTACCTGCTGGACCCGCGCAGCCCCAAGAACGAGAAGAAGAACCCTGCCTACCCCAGGTCGCTCACGCTGTTGGAGCTCGTCGGCGTCGTGCGCGGCCCGTTCGCCTACCTCGCCAGCAGGCGATCATCCTGATGCCGGCGCCGCGGCATTCATCCGTCGACCACCGGCGGGACCGCCGATCGCCGGCCCTGACCGGCGCCGTGTCAGCGCCGGTCAGGCCGCCCTGGTGAGGACGGCGACCTCGAACGTTCCCGCGCCGGCCTTCACCACGCCTGCCACCCGGAAGCTCGCGTGGTTCTTGGCCAAAGATTCCAGGAGCTCGGCGGTCGTGTAGTCGTCGTGGCATTCGACGACGATGTTGCGAACCCGCCCGATCCAGCTTTCGCAGGAGTCGAAGAGCTCGCGTTCGGCGCCCTCGATGTCACATTTGAGCAGGTCGATCTCGCGCTCGGCCCCGGCCTCGTCGAGGATCGACTCGAGGGTGCGCACCGGTGCCTCAAAGGACGTCGCGTCCGCTCGGCCTGCCTCCCCGGAGGTGAGCCGGAAGGCGTACTCGCCCTGCGACGTCGTCAACGTGGCCATCCGTTCCCACCCGCCCACACACACCTGGTGGACCGTGGCTGAGGCGCCGGCGAGATTGGCGCGGAGTACGGCGGCGTTGCCCGGCTCGGGTTCCACCGCGACGACGTGGGCGTCCGGCCACCGTGCGAGGAACCATCGCGCGGACAAGCCGATGTTCGCGCCGAGATCGACGATCAGCCGTGGGGATGGTCCGACCACGGCGGAGACGGAGTCGTAGTCCCCGCGCTGGAAGATCTCGCGGAAGACCTCGAAGTCGGTGGAGTGGGTACGCAGGTGCAGCGGACCGCGCAAGGACTTCATCCGCAGTCGGACGGTCGCCGGGCGCGGCACGACCAGTGGCTCGAAGCGGGTGCCCGCGGACCGGAGGCGGAGGAGCGCCACGAGGTCGGCGGGGCCGGTCAGGTCTCGGGTGACCTTGCCCCAGAACTGGGCCAGCCCGGCGAGCTCACGCAGCCGTCGCCCTGGAACGGGCCGCGCCCCGCCCGGCGGCGAACCGGAGGATGGCGTGGCGAGCGGCGGTCGTGATGACGATGCCGCTGTGTCGATCTGAGCCCACGTGCGCGGTGGGCGCTTCCGCCGGGCGCGGACGTACAGCACCGGGCCCACGACGAAACCGCTGAACTCGGCTCCGATGAGCCGCCACCTGGCGCTGTTCGCTGTCGGGCTGACCGCCTCCCGGGTGCTCGTGCTCACCTTCCGGGACATCCAGACTCCGCGGGGCACCAACAGCGCCACGTCGGCGCGGTGCTCCGGTATGTAGAGATGTTTCATCAGATACGCCGTCATACCGGTGCCGTAGTGGTACATCTGGCGGCGCAGCGACGAGAGGCTGCTGCGGTGGGTGTGCCACACGATGGCAGAGGGCTCGTAGGCCAGCCAGTGCCCGGCGAGGACGATCCGGGCGAAGGCGTCAAGGTCCTCGCCGCCGCCCGGAAGGGTGCCCGCGCCGAGGGCCTCGTCGAACCCGTCCAGCGCCCGCATCACCGAGGCGCGCACGGCGAAGTTGGCCCCAGTTCCGAAAATGCCCGAGGAATAGGGGTACGAGGGAATGCCCGGCGGGCGCTCGGTGAGGTRCCATAGACGGGGCCGGAAGCTGCCGGCCCAGTCGAGGCGCGCATCGAAATACCGTTCCGGCATGCTCTCCAGCGTCGCCGTCGGGACCAGACCGGTCACGCAGGCGACGTCTGGCCGGCGCTTGAACCCGCGTACCAGGCCCTGTATCCATTCCGGGTCGACCCGGGCGTCGTCGTCGGTGTAGGCGACGATCTCGGTCGTCGCCTCGAGCAGGCCGCGGTTGCGCGCGCACGAGAGGCCGGGACGGTCTTCTCGGACATATTGAAAGCGGGGGTCTGTGCCCACCTCGCGGTCGAAGACCTGTCGGGTGGTCTCATCCCGGGACGCGTTGTCCACGATCAGGAACCGGAGCGGCTGGTAGGTCAGCGTCGACAGGCTGTGCAGCGTCTCGCGCAGCTGAGGGCCGCGGTCGCGCGTGCAGACGATGACGGTGACTTCGGGGCCGCCGTCGACGAGGGACACACAGGTCGCCGGGCGGGCCGGCACCGCGAGGCTCGGCGGGCCGGCCCACTCGAGCCCGTCGGCGCGCAGGTGTTCCGCGATCAGGTCGCGGAACTCCTCCGTCGATCGCGCCTGGACCTCGCCGAGGTCCAGGGCCCCCTCCCGGAGCGGCACCTCGATGAACCCCAGCGGGTCGCCATGAAGACGGACGAGAACGCGGGCATCCGCGTACCGAACGCTCGTACCCTCGGGCTGGCGAGGGTCGGACAGCTCGAGCTGACAGCAAAGAGTCGGCTCGGGTTCCGCCAGGACATGTCCTGCCTGCCCAAGGCCGCGCGCGGCTCCCCGTAGCCCCATCAGTGCCCAAACCTCTCGTCAAGTAGCCGGCGAGTCATTGTCGTACCGTCCGCGAACGATCGACTTCCGGGCCGTGGCTGATGAAGCCGGACGACCGCGGTCGGAGGCGCTGGCGGCGACCCGTCAGAACCTCCGCGGCCCGATCGTCGTGGGCGACCCGCGACGACGACCGTGGCGGCGCGCCGCTCGCGCGCCGCCAAAGACGGAGCACGGCCAGCTCGGCCGACACCTTCGCTCCCCGTCGCTGGTAGCCGATTAAGCGGTCCGTTCCTGATTTTCGGGCGGCGTCGGGCAACTCACAGAGGGCCTAATGTTTGTCACCAAATGATGGCGTCGTCGCCACGTGACGTGACAGTCGCGTGCCGGCCGGCCTCTCGTGGTGATCGTGTTCGGGCCGCGCTTTCTCGGCTATTTTTGGCCGAGTGTAGCAGGCTGAGACGAACTCATCCCTTGGGGGCGGTCCGCTGGTGAGTTCTGAGGTGGCGTGTGATCCACGACCTTCGCCTTGCTCCACTTTGCGGATCGTCTCTGGCGAACTCATGTCGCGGATCAGGGCGGAGCGATGGCCATCAGCCGGTCCAAGGAGGTCGAGGACAATATTTGTCGAGGGCAATATTTACAGGCGAGTAGAAGTCTGGTGTCCTGGATGCCGGGGGGCGCCGCGTTGGTGCTCATGAAGCGCGGGCGTTGGTCGCCTTCTCGCGCCATAAAGTCGCCGAATTGTGCGTATCGCCGTCATGTAAACAAAGACTGGCCGGATCGGGCCGGGCGACGGTGGAGGAGGGAAGAAGAGCGCGGATGGTCGCCTGGTGAACCGCTGCTCGCCGCGTTGGCAAGACAAGTACGTCATCACGGCGCGGGACTGGTGGGCCTATTCCCGTGTCGGCCCTGTGCGCGCCTGGCGGGTGGAGTCCCCGCCGCCCTCCGGGTCGCCCGGGCGCCGGATAGGATCGAACCTGCTGGCATATCCGTCCTGGGCGTCGTCCCGCCATTCGGGGAAGGTAGTTGACCACCGCGGGAGTTCGTGGAGAGGGCCATCTTCCGGTCCTCATGTTCCACAGCATCGGGCGGGGAGCGAGTCCGGACTTCCAGCGCTGGCAGGTGGATCCGGGGCTGTTCAGGGAGCAGATCGACGCGCTGGCCGGGGCGGGGTACCGGCTTGTCGGGCTGTCCGAGGCTCTCGACGGCCCGGATGACCGGACGGTCGGGGTCACCTTCGACGACGCCTACAAGGATTTCGTCGAGGCCGCGGGAATCCTGCGCGCCGCGGGCTGTGGCGCCACGGTGTACGCACCGACGCGGTATGTCGGTGGCGAGGCGGCCTGGTTGCCGGGGCCCGACGCCCAGTTGCGGATCATGGACTGGTCGGAGCTGGCGGAGGTGGCGGCGGCGGGCATCGAGGTGGGCTCGCATGGGCACGCGCATCTCGAGATGGATGTCCTGCCGGCAGGTCGGATGCGTGGCGACATCGCGTTGAGCCGACGCATCCTGAGTGACAGCCTCGGGCTGACGATCCGCAGCTTCTGCTACCCGCACGGGTACAACTCGGCGGCGACCCGCGCCGCTGTCCGGGCCGCTGGCTTCGACTCGGCCTGTGAGGTCGGTTTCGGACTGCACACCAGGCAGGGGGACCGGTTCGCGGTCCGCCGCCTCATCGTCACCAACGACACCCGGCCGCAGGACATGGAAACTCTGGTGCGCCATGGGCAGGGCATCCCGGACTCGCCCGCGCGGCGGGCCGCCCGCATCCCGTGGCGCCTCTACCGTGCGGGGCGGTACTACGCACGCACGTCGGGCGGACGCCAGGTTCGGGCATCAGGCCGATGACGAGCGCGGCGGCGGTTGGTAGACGGCGCGGCGGGCCAGCGCCGAGATGACGGCCTCCAGCGGGCCGCGGCGGCCGGTCAGGCGCCACAGGGACGCGAGGACCAGCATGGGGATCACCTGCTGGAGGTACAGCCAGGCATAGCTGTCACCCCGTGGCAGCTCGGTCGAGAGCACCCACGCGTGCAGGGTGTACCAGGTCAGCGTCATCGAGCCCACCGCCGCCAGCGGCCAGATCACGACCGCCGCGGCCGCCCCGAGCCGGGCGACGAGCAGGGCGGCGCCGAGCAGCGCCACGGCCGTGCCGGTGGTGTGCAGCAGATCGAGCGGCGCGGACGCGTGCGGGGTGTCGACGGCGAGCCACCACCAGGACTGCGTGGGCGTGCTGCCGTACAGCCCGCCTTCGAGCAGGGACGGCACCTCGCCGGGCGCGATCGGGCCGACGCCCGGCAGGACCGAGTCCGCGGCCAGCAGCGCGTCGCGGCCGCCGAGCGGGCCGAGCAGCAGCCACGACAGTGATGAGGCCGCCACCGCCACCGCCGCGCCCGCGCCGAGCAGCAGGCCGGCGACCCGTGTCGAGCGCAGGTCGAGCCGGCCGACGAGCATGCCGGCACTGAGGTAGCCGATCCAGGCCAGCGCGGGGTAGTAGCCGGTCAGCAGGATCGTGAGGGTGAGCCGCCATGGCGAGACGACCAGGTCGTCGAAGGACGGGTTGCTCATCAGCGGTTCGGGCAGATGTGGCCGGACCAGCTGGCTCAGCAGCGGCTCGGCGAGCAGGGCGCTCGCCGCGACCACGGCGAGCACCCACCGGGGGGCGCGCAGCAGCGGCAGCGCCAACACGAAGAACACCGCGTAGTACGGCAGGATCACGGCGACCGGCGTGCCCGTCAGGCCGAGCATCAGGCCGATGGCGCCGATGCACACCGCCCGGACGAAGGTCGAGGTACGAGGGTGGGCGGCTCGGGAGGTCACCAGCGTGAGTGCCACGCCGGCGAGCACGGCGAACGCCGCGGCCGCCCTCCCGGCCGCCACCAGGTGCGCCGTGGTCAACCGGCCCTGGTCGTCGAACGGCGGTATGACGTGCGTCGCGACCATTCCCAGCAGCGCCGCGCCCCGCGCCGCGTCAACCCCGATGATCCGCCCCCGTGCCGCCGAGACCACGCTCGTCGTGGCGCTGGGCGTCGCGGCCGCGGGAACGGCGCTGGCGCCGCCCCCCGCGACCCGCTCGGGAAAGTCCGACATGCACCCAGCCTCTCAGCCCGCCAGCTGCTGTGACCATTGGCCACGGCCGTCCGGGTCTCGCGCGCAGCGAGTCTCCGACGACCGGCCTGAGATGCCAGCAATAGGACGATTGGGGGCGGTACTGTCCACGCCATGGGCCCGACGGCGCGGGGTGAGGCTGTTCGGCCGCCGGGGCGCACCGAACCGTCAGCTGACGGCGATGTTCTCGAGTGCGAAGGGCTCGTCCGGCGGTTCGGGGAGCGGACCGCTGTCGACCACGTAAGTCTGCGGATCGCGCCGGGCGAGACCTACGGGCTGATCGGGCCGAACGGCGCGGGCAAGACGACGACGATCTCGATGATCGCCGGGATCCTCGCCCCGGACGAGGGACGGATCGCCGTCGCCGGGCTGCCGATGACCACCCGGTCCGCGGCGGCGAAGGCGCTCGTCGGTCTCGTCCCGCAGGACGTCGCGCTCTACGAGGACCTGACCGTGCGGGAGAACCTGCGGTTCTTCGGCCGCCTGCAGCAGCTCCCGCGCCGCGAGCTTGCCGCTCGCATCGCCGAGGTGCTCGACGTCGTGGGCCTGGCCGACCGAGCAGGGGACCGGGTGTCGGAGTGCTCCGGCGGCATGAAGCGGCGGGCGAACATCGCCGTCGGCCTGCTGCACGAGCCCCGGCTGCTGATCCTCGACGAGCCGACGGTCGGCGTGGATCCACAGAGCCGCAACCAGATCCTGGAGAGCATCGGGGCGCTCGGCGTCGCCGGGATGTCGGTCCTCTACACCACGCACTACATGGAGGAGGCCGAACGGCTCTGCGACCGGGTCGGGATCATCGACGACGGCCGGATCGTCGCGGAGGGCACGCGCCGCGAGCTCATCGCCCGCATCGGCGAGCACGACCGGATCAACGTGGCCGCGACCGGCCCGCTCGACCGCTTCGCCGCGGCGGCGGCAGGCCTGTCCGGCGTGGTGAGCGCCGATGTGGTCGAGGGCGGCCTGACTGTGGCGGCGGCCTCCGCGGCCGCGGTGCTCGCGCCACTGGTCGCCGCCGGCGAGCGGGCGGGGGTCGCCATCGGCGCTGTCGAGGTGTCTGAGCCCGACCTGGAAACCGTCTTCCTGCACGTGACCGGCAAGACGCTGCGTGACTGAGGCGGACCTGTGACCGAGCCGGCCGAGGCCGCCGCGTGAGTGTCGCTGGCGGCCGGCCCCGGCCTGGGTGGGGCCAGCGGTGGCTCGGCCCGGTGCTGGTCATTGCCGCCACCGACCTGCGCCGCCGGCTGCGCAGCCGGTCGGCGATCATCAGCGGCATCGTCGGCCCGCTGGCCATGGCGAGTGTCTTCGGGCTGTTGCTGGGCGGGACGTCGGACGTGACGTTCACCATCGGGATAGCCGACGCCGACGGCTCGCCGGCCTCACGTGCCGTCGTCACCAGCCTGACCGCTTCCGGCGGGGACGGTGACGGCGGAACGGTCCGCTTCCGGTCGGTGGCTGTGCCAGCCGCCGAGCCCGCGGTCGACGACGGCGACCTGGACGCCGCGATCGTCCTGCCCGCCGGCCTGGGCGCGGCCCTGGGCTACGAGCGGCCGCCCGCGGCCGGCTCGCCGGCGCTCGCCGTGGCTGTGTTCGGTGACCCGTCCCGGCAGGTCGCGGCCCAGGTCGCGCGGGCGGTCGCGGACGGCGTGACGGCCGAGGCCAACTGGCGGGCGCTGGTCGCCGCCGGCCTGGCGAAGGCAGGCACGCCGCCGGCCGAGGCCTCGGAGCCGGCCGCCTCGCGCGGGGACGTCGAGGTGCTGGAGCTGGCACCGGTCGCCGCCGGCGGCGAGGGGCCCGACATCATCGCGTACTACGGCGCCGCGATGTCGATCCTCTTCCTGTTCTTTACGGTCGGCTTCGTCGCCCGATCGCTCGTCGGCGACCGGGATGAGGGCGTTCTTGGCCGGATCCTGGCGTCTCCGGTGCGGCCGGGCCAGCTGATCGCTGGTCGGGCGTTCTCGGTCGCCGTGCTCGGCGTCGCCAGCTTCGTCGTCGTCTGGCTGGTGACGACGCTGGCCTTCGACGCCCACTGGGGGCCGCCTGGCCCGGTCGCGGCCGTGGTCCTCGCCACGGTGCTGGCGGTGGCGGGTGTCGGGATGCTGGTCGCGTCGCTGGGCCGGACCGAGCGCCAGGCCGAGTCATACACCTCGCTGTGCGCGTTCGTGCTCGCGCTGCTCGGAGGCAACTTCGTCGGCCCTGGCGTCGGCCCGGACCTGCTGCGCCGGATCGCGATGTTCACTCCGAACGGGCAGTCGCTCACGGCGTTCGTCGACCTCGGCGCCGACGCGGCGCATCCAGGCGCGATTGCCCGCGCTATCGGCATCCTCGTCGCGATCGGCCTGGTCACCGGCGCGATCGGCGTGCTGCGGATCCATCGGGCGGTGACGCGGTGAGTGGTGACGTGGTGAGTGGTCGCGGGATGGGCGGTGGCGCGATGGGCGGTGGTGGTCGGCCGGCCGGGCCGGCCGCCGGGCGGGGCCGGTTGGCCGCGTTGTTCGCGTTCACGGCGGTGGTGCTGCGCATCCTGACCCGCGACCGGCTCGCCCTGTTCTTCCTGCTTGTCCTGCCCGTGGCCGTGATCACAGTGATCGGGGCGGCGTTCGGCGGCGCGGACCGGGCGTCGGTCGGGCTGGTGCGCCCTGGCGACGGGCAGGTCAGCCAGGCCGTCGAGAGGGCCTTGCGCGACGCGCCAGGGCTGCGGGTCCGCGGGCTCGCGAGCCAGGACGCGGCGACGGACGCGGTGCGTCGCGGCGACGTAGCGGCCGCGCTGGTGCTGCCGGCGACCCTGGACGCCGACGTGCTCGCCGGCCGGAGCGTGCGGGCGAGCGTCCTCACCGAGGCGACCAGCGGCGCGGGCGTGACCGCGCGCCTCGCGCTGGAGGGGGTCGTGAGCCGCGCGACCCTGCCCTTCGCGGCGGCGCGGACCGTCGCCGCCCAGGCGGGGGGCACCGTCGTGGCACGCGCGGACGCGCTCGCGGACGTGCCGCCGCCGCTGACCGTCCGCGTCACGGATGCTGGCGGCGGCCCGGCTGGCGCCTCGGCCAGCCGGTACTCGATGTTCGCCGCCCAGAACCTGGTGGTGTTCGTGTTCATCAACGCGATGGCCAGCGCCACGCTGATCGTCGCGGCCCGCAGGCAGGGCGTTCTGCGCCGGGCGCTGTCCACCCGGACCGGCCTGCCGTCGGTCCTCGGCGGCCTCGGCCTGGGATGGTTCGTGCTCACCCTGCTCCAGTCGGTGCTCATCCTGCTCACCGGCACGCTGCTGTTCGGGGTGCGCTGGGGGAATCCGGCGGCTGCCGCGCTGCTCGTGCTGTCCTTCGCCGGGGTCGGCTGCGGCGCGGGCCTGCTGGTCGGCGCGATCGGGCGTGATCCGGACAGGGTCGGGTCGATCACGCCCGTGGTCGGCATCGTGCTCGCCGCCCTCGGCGGCTGCATGGTCCCGCCGGAGTTCTTTCCACCGGTCATGACGACCATCGCCCACGCGACCCCGCACTACTGGGCGGTGACCGCCTGGGAGAGCGTCCTGTTCGACGGGGCTGGCGTCGCCGGCGTCGCCACCCACCTCGGGGTGCTCGCCGCCGCCGCCGTCGTGCTTGTCAGCCTTGCCGCTGGCCTGCTGCGTCGCGACCTCGCCCGCGGCTGAGCCCGCTGGGGTGGTTGCCGCGGTTGGGTCATTGGTCCGGTTGAGCGAGGGTCACTACCCGCAGTGTGCCGGCGATCTGGGAAAGTCACCAGGTATGGAACCCGACCCGGATGCCGGCCCCGCGCCGGATAGTGGGTTCCAGACGCGCCCCGCGCGGGGCGGGCGGTCGCCGCGCCGCGGCGCTCCGGTCCCGGCCGCTCCGGTCCCGGCCGCTCCGGTCCCGGCGGCACCGATGACCGGCGCGGCCTCTGAGGCCGCGGAGGCGCGCGTGGGCCGCGGCCGACTGGTGGTGGCGGTGGCGCTGTTGGATGGCGAGCGCCGGGTGCTGGCCGCGCGGCGGACCTCGCCGCCCGCCTACGCCGGGATGTGGGAGTTTCCCGGGGGCAAGGTCGAGCCGGGCGAGGAGGAGCTGGCTGCACTGGAGCGCGAGTGCCGCGAGGAGCTCGACGTCCAGATCGAGGCCGGCCCGGTGCTCGGCCAGGTCGAGCTCGCGAGCCCCGGCTGGCGCCTGCGGGTGTGGCTCGGTCGGATCCGCTCCGGCACGCCGCGCGCGGTCGAGGGCGGGGAGCTGCGCTGGCTGTCCGCCGCCCAGCTGGACGACGTCAGCTGGCTGCCGGCGGACCTGCCGCTCGTCGAGACCCTGCGCCGTCGCCTCCTCGACCCGAACCCGCTGGCGTTCCCCGCCGCCTGACCGGCCCACGCGCACGAGAGGCCGCCGCCGCTGCCGTCACCGCGCGCCTCCGATCGCGTCGGCTCGCATTCGCTTTTCCCAAGGACTCGCGTCGTACTGTTGTTGAAATCTCGTCGGCGGGTGGGTGTCCAGGCTCTCGCCGGGCGTAATGCCGCCGTGGGAGTCCGTACCATGGAAGGGACGCCCGAGGCCGGACCCGGGGTTCCTGCCGGATCGACGGAGCTTGCGGAGTCGATCTGGCAGGTCCGGGATCCGCCCGGGCTGTCGGCACGCCTGGCGGGCGCTGAACCGACGGACCATGACACGACGGACCGTGGTTGCGCGCCACCGTCATCGGATCCGGGCGTTCCTCGTAACGATCATCTCGGGGTCGAGCGCCCCCTGTCCGCCCCGGAGCCCACCACCGTGCTGACCAGCACCGAGCACACCAGCGCCACTCCCACCGGCGTCGTCCGCAGCCGCGGCGACCTTCGCAACATCGCGATCATCGCTCACGTCGACCATGGGAAGACCACCCTGGTCGACGCGATGCTGCGCCAGTCCGGCGCGTTCAGCGCGCACGCGAGCGAGGACCTCACCGACCGGGTCATGGACTCGATGGACCTCGAGCGCGAGAAGGGCATCACGATCCTCGCGAAGAACACCGCGGTCCGCTACGGCGACATCACCATCAACATCATCGACACCCCCGGCCACGCCGACTTCGGCGGCGAGGTCGAGCGGGGCCTGGCGATGGTGGACGGCGTGCTGCTGCTCGTGGACGCCAGCGAGGGCCCGCTGCCGCAGACCAGGTTCGTGCTGCGCAAGGCGCTCGCCGCCCGGCTGCCGGTGATCCTGGTCATCAACAAGGTCGACCGTTCCGACGCCCGGATCGCCGAGGTCGTCGACGAGACCTACGAGCTGTTCCTCGACCTCGACGCCGACGAGGAGCAGATCGACTTCCCGATCATCTACTGCAACGCCAAGGCCGGCCGGGCGTCGATCACCCGCCCCGCCGACGGTGACAGCCCGGACTCCCCGGACCTCAAGCCGCTGTTCGACCTGCTGGTGGAGACCATCCCGGCGCCCACCTATGTCGAGGACGCGCCGCTGCAGGCGCTGGTCACGAACCTGGACGCCTCGCCCTACCTGGGCCGGCTCGCGCTGTGCCGGGTGCACAACGGCACGATCCGCCGCGGCCAGCAGGTGATGCTCTGCCGCGCGAACGGGACCCAGGAGCGGGTCAAGATCAGCGAGATGCTGATGACCCAGGCCCTCGAGCGTTCCCCGGCGGAGCAGGCGGGCCCCGGCGACATCATCGCCATCGCCGGCATTCCCGACATCACCATCGGAGAGACGCTGGCGGACCCCGAGGACCCGCGCCCGCTGCCGATCATCACCGTCGACGAGCCGTCGATCAGCATGACCGTCGGCGTGAACACCTCGCCGCTGGCGGGCAAGTCCGGCAAGAAGCTCACCGCCCGCCTGGTCAAGGCGCGCCTGGAGGCGGAGCTCGTCGGCAACGTGTCGATCCGGGTGCTGCCGACGGAGCGGCCGGACACCTGGGAGGTACAGGGCCGTGGCGAGCTGCAGCTCGCCGTCCTGGTCGAGCTGATGCGCCGGGAGGACTTCGAGCTGACCGTCGGCAAGCCGCAGGTCGTCACCCGCGTGATCGACGGCAAGGTGCACGAGCCGGTCGAGCGGCTGACGATCGACGCGCCCGAGGAGTTCCTCGGTACCCTCACCCAGCTGCTCGCCCTGCGCAAGGGCCGGCTCGAGCAGATGATCAACCACGGCACCGGCTGGATCCGGCTGGAGTACCTGGTGCCCGCCCGCGGCCTGATCGGCTTCCGCACCGAGTTCCTCACCGAGACCCGGGGCACCGGCCTGCTGCACCACGTCTTCGAGGGCTACGAGCCCTGGTTCGGCGAGCTGCGCACCCGGGCGACCGGTTCGATGGTCGCCGACCGCTCCGGCCCGACGACCGCCTACGCCCTGTTCAACCTGCAGGAGCGCGGCACGATGTTCGTCCCACCGATGATCGACGTCTACGAAGGCATGATCGTCGGCGAGAACTCCCGGGCGGACGACATGGACGTCAACCCGACCAAGGAGAAGAAGCTCACCAACATGCGCTCGTCGACCGGCGACGAGCTGGTCCGGCTGACCCCGTACCGCCAGCTCACGCTGGAGCAGGCGCTGGAGTTCTGCCGCGAGGACGAGTGCGTCGAGGTCACCCCGGCGACGGTCAGGATCCGCAAGGTCGCGCTCGCCGCCCAGGACCGCGAGAAGCTCCGCTCTCGCCGCCGGGCGGCCGTCTAGGCCGGGCGCTCGATCGGTACGGTCGGGGTCGGACATCGACGCCGTCCGGTGCGCAACGACGCCGCCGGACTCCAGACCAGGGAGACGGTGGGCTGTGGGCGCGACGCCAGGTGAGACGGTGCTGGTGACGGGGGCGGCGGGGTTCATCGGGTCGCACACGTGCGTGGACCTGCTGACGGCCGGCTACCGGGTGATCGGGGTCGACAACTTCGTCAACAGCTCGGCGCGGGCCGTGGACCGGATCCGGGAGGTCGCCGGCCCGGCGGCAGGCGAGCTGGAGTTCGTCGAGGTGGATACCCGTGACGTCGCCGCCCTCGGGAAGGTGCTCTCCGCGACGCCGGTCGCGGCGGTCGTCCACTTCGCCGCGCTCAAGGCGGTCGGCGAGTCGGTGACGATGCCGGTCGAGTACTACGACACGAACATCAACGCGACGCTGCGGCTCGTCGAGGCGATGCGCGAGCACGGCCCCCGCCGGCTGATCTTCTCCTCGTCCTGCTCCATCCACGGCGACGTCGACGTCATCCCGATCCGAGAGGACGCGCCGGCCCGGCCCACGAACCCCTACGCGCGCACCAAGTGGATGTGCGAGCAGATCCTGGCCGACCTGTGCGTCGCCGAGCCGGACTGGCAGGTCACCGCGCTGCGCTACTTCAACCCGGTCGGAGCGCATCCGTCCGGGCTGCTCGGCGAGGATCCGCGCGGCGTCCCGAACAACCTGATGCCCTACCTGCAGCAGGTCGCGATCGGGCGGCGTGAGTTCCTGTCGGTGTTCGGCGACGACTACCCGACCCCGGACGGCACCGGCGTGCGCGACTACATCCATGTCATGGACCTCGCCGAGGGCCACCGGGCGGCGCTCGAGCACGCCGGCGCCGCCCCGGGCTTCCGGGCCGTCAACCTCGGCACCGGCACCGGGACGTCGGTGCGCCAGCTGCTGGACGCGTTCAGCGCCGCCTGCGGGCGGCAGCTGCCGTACAGGGTGGTCCCGCGCCGCGCCGGCGACGTGGCCGAGCTGGTCGCCGACCCGGCGCACGCCGCCGAGGTGCTCGGCTGGCGCGCCAGCCGCGGCCTGGCCCAGATGTGCCAGGACGCCTGGGAGTTCCAGCGGCGAAACCCTGGCGGCTACGACGGGGCCGCGGCATGAGCGAGGCACCTGTGGCCGCGCCGGCGGGGCTGCCGCCGCGCCGGGTGCTGTTCGTCCATGCCCATCCCGACGACGAGGTGATCGCTACCGGGATCACGATCGCCGCGTACGCCGCGCGCCTCGACACTCATGTGACCTTGGTCACTTGCACGCTTGGCGAGCTCGGCGAGGTGCTCGCCCCAGAGCTGGTGAACCTGCGCAGCGATCTCGGCGACCAGCTCGGCGGCTACCGGATCGGCGAGCTGGAGCGGGCCTGCGCCGCGCTGGGCCTCACGGACCACCGCTTTCTCGGCGGCGCCGGCCGGTTCCGCGACAGCGGGATGATGGGCACCCCCGGCAACGACGATCCGCGCTGTCTCTGGCAGGCCGACCTCACCGAGGCGACGGTCGAGCTGGTCAGGATCGTGCGGGAGGTGCGCCCCCAGGTGCTGGTCAGCTATGACGCCAACGGCGCCTATGGCCACCCCGACCACATCCGGGCGCACCAGATCACGGTCGCCGCGTTCACCGCTGCGGCCGATCCGGCCTTCGCTCCGGAGGCCGGATCGGCATGGGCGCCGTCGAAGCTGTATGAGACGGCGGTACCGAAGTCGTTCGTCGAGCGCGGCGTCGAGTACTTCGCCCAGGACGAGAACAGCCCGTTCCACGGCGCGCTGAGCGCCGACGACATCCCGATGGGGGTGCCGGACGAGCAGATCACGACCCGGGTCGAGGCGCCGACGTTCCTCGCGGCCAAGCTCGCCGCGATGCGGGCGCACCAGACCCAGATCGCCGTCGACGGGTTCTTCTTCGCGCTGGCCGACGGCGTCGGCCAGGAGGCGTTCGGGATCGACCACTACATCCTCACCCGCGGCGCCCTGAGCCACGACACCCTTGCGGCCGACGCCGACGCCGACGCGGCCGGTGCCGGTCAGGAGACCGACCTGTTCGCGGGCCTCGAGCTGTAGGCGGGGGCCCCGGGGTGTAGCCCCGGCGGGGCCGCACGGTGTGCCCTGGCGCGCCGTGGGGCCGTCGGGAGCCGGCGTCCGGCATCGGGGTGCACCGCGAGCCGGCGCTACTGTCGAGGTATGCCTCGTCCCAGCACAGGTCCGCGCCCGCCGACGCCCGGTGCGTCCGGCGCGGGTGGCGCGGGCCGGCTGGCCGACTCGGTGGCGGCGAGGGTGACGGGGCTGGGCACGTCGTCGGTCGACCAGCGCGCGGAGCCGTCCCGGCTCTTCCTCGGCTGCGCCTACGCGTTCGGCCTGCTCGCGGGGGTCGTCCTGGGTGTCTACGGGGTGGCCGCGGTGCCGGCTGGCCCGCGGCCGGGCGGCACGCTGCTGTCCCTTGGCCTGCTGCTCGTCGTCGTCGGCAACGTCGGGGTCCCGATCCTGGTGCGCTGGCTGACGGGGACGCGGCTGGGCGCGTGCATCATGCTGATCGGCTGGACGCCGGTCGTGCTCGCGCTGGGCTCCACGCGGGGCGAGGGCGACCTGATGCTGCGTGCCTCCTCCACCGCCTACCTGTTCATGGGCGTGGGCGTGGTGGCCCCCCTCCTGGTGGCCGTGCTGCGCCCCAGCCGCCGTGGCCTGACCGCCTTTCCGCCCATGCCCTAGCTGGTTCTCCGGGGAGCCCTGGGCTCCTGGGCGCAGCGGTTCCCTAGTTGAGGCGGGCTCGGGCGGAGATGGCCGCTGAGCGGGCCGCCGCGGCGGCGGTGGGTTCGGCGACCTCGACCGCGTCGGCGAAGGTGACCAGATCGTGCGCGCCGCTGAGGAACTCGCCGCGACGGATCAACAGCTCGCCGCGTTCCCGGCGCAGGCTGGCCGGGTGGTGGGGGAGCAGCAGCGACAGCTCGACGGCCCAGAGCCGGGTCGCGGTGGCGTCCGTGCGGGCGGCCAGTACCCGGATGTTGCCGAGCACCCGGGCGAGCAGGTCCTCGAAGCTCATCGGCGCGAGCTGCGCGCGGCTGAACGGGACCCCGGCGGCTCGGACCCGGGCCGCCGCGTCGTGGACGGTGATCCGCCGGCCGCCGGCGAACGGGTCGACGAGGACGTTCTCCCTAGGGGTGCCGAGCGCGACCACCACGTGGCCGGGCAGCCCGACCGGGTAGGCCGGCACGCCGAGCCGGGAGGCGACATCGAGCCAGATGACCGAGAGCACGATCGGCAGGCCGTGCCGGCGGCGCAGCACCGATGGCAGCAGGGAGGCCCGCAGGTCGTCGTAGTCGCTGCTGAGGCCGGCGAAACCGGCCCGCTGGCCCAGCGCCTCGTGCAACGCCTCGGCGACGTCCATCGGGTCCGGGCCGCCGCCCAGCTCTCCAGCGGAGCCGCCAGGGGTGGCGCCGGAGGCCGTGGCGCGAGTGGTCTTGGCGGCGAGCACCGGGCGTGCCTCGTCGGCGAGGCGGTCCAGCGCGCCGAGCAGATCGGCCGCCTCCGCGTCCGGCTCGGCCTCGGCGGCGATCAGCTGGCAGGCGAGCGCGAGGTCGATCGGTGTCCGGCGCACGACATCTGCGAACCGGGCTCGGCTGCGGGCGCTCATGGGCGGGCCTCCACATCCTGGGCGTCCGGATCCTGGGCGTCCGGGCCGGGGGTCGCTCCCTGGTCGGTTCCCGCGACCGGCGGAGTCCGCGTTGGTCGCTCGAAACCGTCCGCTGACCTACCCTGGCGCTGACCTACCGGCAGACCTCCCAGTTCGGCGATCTGGGAGGGGCTCTGCCGTCGATCGGGCCGTGACCTGCGGATAGGCGGCGGAGGAATGACCTTGGCCGCTACGAGCTCGCCTTCAGGAACTCTGATGATCTCGCCGTTCGCGTGCACGACGGTCAGGACCCCGGCTGTCCATGCCTGGAGGGTTCCGATAACGTCCGTCAGCGGCACCGGCCCCGCGATGCGGCGCCGGATCACGACCCGCGCGCCGATGTCGGCCCGAGTGATGCGGACGACATACACGACTAGCGAACGCCCTTGCTGTCGACACGGAACGGTCGAGGTCGATACTAAGGACTCAGTCGCCCGTGAGCCGAGGAGGAACATCCGGTGACCTACGTCATCGCCGAGCCCTGTGTCGATGTCAAGGACAGGGCTTGCATCGAGGAGTGCCCGGTCGACTGCATCTACGAAGGCGGTCGGATGCTCTACATCCAGCCTGACGAGTGCGTCGACTGCGGTGCATGTGAACCCGTCTGCCCGGTTGAGGCCATCTACTACGAAGACGATGTGCCCGACCAGTGGAAGCCGTACACCGACATCAACGCCAACTTCTTCGAGGAACTGGGTTCGCCCGGGGGCGCGTCGAAGGTCGGTGCGTTGGACCACGACCCGCCTGTTGTCGCCGCGTTGGCGCCGCAGGGTGAGCACTGAGCGGGGAAGCGGGGGCGCCGGGATCCTCCCGAATGCCACATCCCGCCGCGGTCTTCGGCCGGCGAGCCCGGTCGAAGGTCCGGCTGCCTGACTTCCCGTGGGATCTCCTTGCCCAGTACAAGGAGAAGGCCAGCCAGCACCCGTACGGGCTGGTCGACCTGTCCGTCGGGACTCCGGTCGACCCGGTGCCGGCGGTGGTCCAGCAGGCGCTGGCCGCCGCCGCGGACTCGCCGGGGTACCCACTGACGTGGGGCACCCCGCGGCTGCGCGACGCGGCGGCGGGTTGGCTGGCCCGGCGGCTCGGGGTGCTCGTCGACCCGTCGGCGGTGCTGCCGGTGATCGGGACCAAGGAGCTGGTCGCCCAGCTCCCGGGCCAGCTTGGCCTGGGGCCTGGAGACCGGGTCTGGGTGCCGACACCGGCCTACCCGACGTACGAGGTCGGGGCGCTGCTCGCCCGTTGCGAACCCGTCTACGGGCCGGCGGACGGCGTGGCGCTGGTCTGGTTGAACTCCCCGTCCAACCCGACCGGCCGCTGCCTGGGCATCGACGAGATGCGGGCGGTGGTCGCGTGGGCGCGGGAGCGCGGCGCGATCGTCGCGAGCGACGAGTGCTACATCGAGCTCGGCTGGGAGTCCCGCGCCGTCTCGGTGCTGCACCCGGACGTCTGCGGCGGCTCGCACGAGGGCCTGCTCGCGGTGCACTCGCTGTCGAAGCGGTCGAACCTGGCCGGCTACCGCGCCGGGTTCGTCACCGGTGACCCGGCGCTGGTCCGCGAGCTGCTCGAGCTGCGCAAGCACGCCGGTCTCATGCTGCCGGACCCGGTTCAGGCCGCGATGACGGCGGCGCTCGCCGACGACATGCACGTGGCCGACCAGCGGGCCCGGTACGTCAACCGGCGTACCGTCCTCGGCGCCGCGCTGGCGGTCGCCGGGTTCACGATCGAGCACAGCGAGGCCGGCCTGTACCTCTGGGCCACCCGCGGCGAGGACGCCTGGGCGACCGTCGACGCCCTCGCCAGCGTCGGCGTGCTCGTGGCGCCCGGCACGTTCTACGGCGAGGCCGGTCGCCACCATGTCCGGGTCGCGCTGACCGCGCCGGACGCCCAGGTCGCGACGGTGCCTGAGCGGATGGCCATGCTGCCGCCACCACGGCAGTCCGGCCCGCCGACGGGCGGTCTGCGTACCGGGGGGTACGCGTACCCGCCCGCCGGGCAGGCGTCGCCGGCCAACCAGCAGCAGCAACAGCAGCCGGGCCACTCCGGGGCGTTCGGCTCGGGCTCGCCCGGGCCGGTACCGGCGTCCGGCCGCGGGTACGGCGCTCCCGGATCCGGTCCGCCCCGGCCGGGATATGCCCAACCTGGCCAACCGGCCGGATACGGCCAGCGGGGATACCCGGACCAGGGATACCCGGACCAGGGTCGCTCGGCCTTCGACCAGCGGGCCGACGGCCAGCAGCCGGGGAACCAGCAGCCGGGGAACCGGCAGGCCTCACCGGTGTTCGACAACATCGCCGGTCTCGCCGACACCTACGGGAACCCGTCAGCTCCCGACCCCACCTGGCCGGCGGAGCCACCCGACATCCGCTGAGGACGGACCTTCTCGGCAGCAGCCGCGTGATCACCTGGTGATCACGCGGCTGCCGGCTTTTCGGCGGGATCTTCGGCCGGATGCCTTCGACCTCCTCGGCCTGCTCCCGCGGCCAGGCCGATTAGGGTCGGTCGGGTGAGCACCTCTGAATCCTTCGCCTCTCCGCTTGACCCGGTCGTCGACGAGCTCTGGGAGCGCCGGGCGGAGCTGAACCCGGGCGACGCCGACGCCCGCAAGGCCGTGGTCGCGGCCGTCGACGCCATCGACGCGGGCGAGGCCCGGGTCGCCCAGATCGCGGCCAGCGGCGCGATCGTCGTCGACGAGCGGGCCAAGCGGGCCATCCTGTTGTCCTTCAAGGTGCTGCCGATGGTCGAGTCCGCGGCCGGCGCCTTCCAGTACCACGACCGGGTGCCGCTCAAGACCCGGTTCGACGGCGTCCGCGTCGTCCCGGGCGCGATCGTCCGCTGGGGCGCCCACATCGCGCCCGGCGCCGTGCTCATGCCGAGCTACACCAACATCGGCGGCTACGTCGACTCCGGCACCCTCGTGGACACCTGGGCGACCGTCGGCTCGTGCGCGCAGGTCGGCCGCAACGTCCACCTCTCCGGCGGGGTCGGCCTCGGCGGCGTGCTCGAACCGCCGAACGCCGTGCCGGTCGTCGTCGAGGACGACGCGTTCATCGGCAGCCGGTGCATGGTCGTCGAGGGCGCGCGGGTCCGCCGGGGCGCGAAGCTCGGCGCCGGCGCCATCCTGACCTCCTCGACGCATGTGTTCGACGCCACCACCGGCGAGGAGTACCCGCGCGGCGAGATCCCGGAGCGGGCGGTGGCGGTCGGCTCTAGCAAGATGAAGAGCTTCCCCGGCGGCGAGTTCGCGATGCCGTGCATCCTCGTGCTGCGCGTCCTCGCCGAGGGCGAGATCCACGACAAGCTGGCCCTCAACGACGTCCTGCGCGAGCACGGCGTCGCCACCTGACCGGAGACCCTGGCTAGGGTGCGGCCATGGAGCTGGACATCGCGGCGCCGCCCGGGGAGCTGACCAGGGCGCTGGTGGACGTCGAGTCGGTGAGCGGCGGCGAGGGGCCGCTCGCGGACGCGGTCGAGAAGGCGCTGGCCGGCCTGCCCGGCCTGAGCGTCGACCGGGACGGCGACGCGGTCGTGGCGCGCACCCGTCTCGGCCGGCCCAGCCGGGTGGTGCTCGCCGGCCATCTGGACACGGTCCCGGTCGCCGAGAACCTGCCGGCCCGTCTCGACGGTGGCCGGCTCTTCGGCTGCGGCACGTCCGACATGAAGGCGGGCGTCGCCGTGATGCTGCACCTGGCCGCCACCGTGCCGCCGGCCAGCCTGGCGCACGACCTGACCTGGGTGTTCTACGACAACGAGGAGGTCGCGGCGGCCCACAACGGGCTGCGCCGGCTCGCCGCGGCGCATCGCGACTGGCTGGACGGCGACCTCGCGGTCCTCATGGAGCCGACCGCCGGCGAGATCGAGGCGGGCTGCCAGGGCACGCTGCGGGTGGTGGCGGCCCTGCCGGGCCGCCGCGCCCACTCGGCCAGGTCCTGGCTTGGCGACAACGCCATCCACCGCGCGGGCGACCTGCTCTCCCGGCTCGCCGCGTACGAGCCCCGCGCGGTGGTCCTGGACGGATGCGAGTACCGGGAGGGCCTGTCCGCCGTGCGCATCTCGGGCGGGGTGGCCGGCAACGTCATCCCGGACCGGTGCGAGGTGACGATCAATTTCCGGTTCGCGCCGGACCGGGACGAGGCCGGTGCCCTCGCGCACGTCCGCGAGGTGCTCACCGGGTACGAGCTGGAGCTGACCGACAGCGTGGGCGGAGCGCCCCCCGGCCTGGCCGCGCCGGCGGCGGCCGCCTTCGTGGCGGCCACCGGACGCACCCCGCGGGCGAAGTACGGCTGGACGGACGTCGCCCGCTTCGCGGCCCTTGGCATCCCGGCCGTGAACTACGGTCCCGGGGATCCCAACCTCGCCCACACCCGCGACGAGTACGTGGAGCTTGCGCTGGTCGACGAGGCCGAGCGCGTCCTGCGGGCCTACCTCACCGCTGGCGCGTGACCGGCGGGATTGGCGGTGGGGCCGCGGTGGCTGGCCTCGGAGCGGGCCGCCCCCGGTGACGCCGATTTATGTGATCTATCTCATATGTCAAACCTGCGCCGTGCTGACCGGCCCCGCGGGTCCAGTATGCGCGTGGCCTATGGTTCCGGGGTGACACCCTTCCAGCCCGGTGAGCCGGCCGCGCCGCCCCACACCGCGGACGTGCTCGGCACGCCCGTACCCGCGGGGCGCAGCCAGGGCGAGCCCGACACGGACCGCCAGTCGTCACCGCCGCCGGAACAGCGGCGTGGCGCGCAGATAGCCCGGCGCGGTCAGGTCCGCCACTCCACCGCCGATCAACGGCTGCTGGCGAACCAGGACTCCGGTGACTTCGTCCACTCCGACCCGTGGCGGGTGCTGCGCATCCAGAGCGAGTTCGTCGAGGGCTTCGGCCTGCTCGCCGACCTCCCGCGGGCAGTGACCGTGTTCGGCTCGGCCCGGGTGCCGCGCGACCACCCCGACTACGCCGTGGGCCGCCGGCTCGGTGGCGCCCTCGCCGACGCCGGTTTCGCCGTGATCACCGGTGGCGGCCCCGGCGCGATGGAGGCCGTCAACCGGGGCGCGCAGGAGGCCGGCGGCCTGTCCGTCGGGCTCGGCATCGAGCTGCCGTTCGAGCAGCGGCTCAACGACTGGGTCGACCTCGGGGTCAGCTTCCGCTACTTCTTCGTCCGCAAGACGATGTTCGTGAAGTACGGCGAGGCGTTCGTCTGCCTGCCGGGCGGCTTCGGCACGCTCGACGAGCTCTTCGAGGCGCTCACCCTGGTACAGACCGGCAAGGTGACCCGGTTCCCCGTGGTGCTGCTGGGCACCGACTACTGGCGTGGCCTGCTGGACTGGCTGCGGTCGACGGTCGGGGCGACCGGACGGATCAAGGAGACCGACCTGGACCTGGTCTCGCTCACCGACGACGTCGATGAGGCGGTCCGGCTGGTCGTCGAGGGCACGGCGTCCCCGGGTGGGATGCGGCCCACGCCCCCGGCGAACGGCCAGGGCCGGGTAGCCCTATGAGGCTGTGTGCCCTGTGAGACTCTGCGTCTTCTGCTCGTCGTCCGAGCGGATCGACCCCGGCTACGTGCTGCTCGCGGCGCAGGTCGGCTCGGAGCTGGCCGCCCGGGGCCACGACCTGGTCTCCGGCGGCGGCTCGATCTCCTGCATGGGGGCGGTCGCGCGCGGCGCCCGCGCCGGCGGCGCGCACACCCTCGGGGTGATCCCGCGCAAGCTGCTGGAGCTGGAGGTCTCGGACACCGACGCCGACGAGCTGATCATCACCGAGACCATGCGGGAACGTAAGGCGATCATGGATGGCCGGGCGGACGCCTTCCTCGCGCTGCCCGGCGGTCTCGGCACGCTCGAGGAGCTGTTCGAGGTGTGGGTCGCCGCGATGCTCGGCATGCACGCCAAGCCGATCGTCGTGTGCGACCCCGACGGGGTCTTCGCCCACCTGCACACGCTGGTCGACGGCCTCGTCGACCGCGGCTTCGTCCGCCCCGACGCCCGTAGCCTGCTGCGCTGGGCCACGACCGTCACCGAGGCGCTCGACTTCCTGGAAGCCGCCGTCGAGGCCCACCACACCGCCGTACCCACGCCCGACGAGGCCATCGAGGCCTCCGCCCCTCCGGTCGACTAGGGCTCAGACCACGCCGCGGCGGGCGACGGCCAGGTCGGCGTCGCCGCGGATCGCCGCCACCATGCGCAGGACGCGACGGGTCGCTCCCACCTGGTGGGCCCGGAAGACGCGGGCGCCCAGCCAGGCGCTGACGGCGGTAGCCGCGAGGGTGCCCTCGAGGCGTTCCTCGACGATCGTGTCGAGCACCTCACCGACGAAGTCCTTGTTCGACATCGCCATCAGCACCGGCCATCCGGTGGCGACCAGCTCATCGGTCCGCTTGGTCGCCTCCAGCGAATGCCGGCTGTTCTTACCGAAGTCGTGCCCCGGATCGATGATCACCGCATCCGGACGTACCCCGACCGCGACGGCACGCTCGGCGAGCGCGCGGGTAGTGGCCACGATGTCCGCGACGACGTCCGGATAGCTCAGCCGGTGCGGGCGGGTCCGCGGCGGCAGGTGGCCGGCGTGTGTGCAGACCAGGCCCACGCCGCCCTCCGCCGCGACCTCGGCGAGCTCCGGCTCCACCCCGCCCCAGGCGTCGTTCAGCAGGTCCGCTCCCTCGCCGACCACCACGCGGCCGACCTCGGCCCGCCAGGTGTCCACGCTGATCACCGCGTCCGGGTGGGCGGCGCGCACCCGGGCGACGAACCCGCCGATGCGGCGCAGCTCCTCGGCCGGGCTGACCTCGCCGCCGGGGGCGGCCTTGACCGCGCCGATGTCGATGATCCCCGCGCCCTCGGCGATCGCCCGGTCGACGGCGGCCAGGGCCTCCGCCTCGCCGTAGGTGGCGCCGCGGTCGAAGAACGAGTCCGGCGTCCGGTTCACGATCGCCATGACGACCGTCTCGGTCGGCCCGAACACCCGGGTCCCGAGCCGCAGCGGCCCTGGCCGCCGTTCGGGACCCGCTGCCGCCTGGATGGCGGCCTGGGGCGGACCTGCGGGCGCGGCGACGTCACGAGACACCCCCCGAGCCTGCCAGACCGCCCGCTACGATCGGGGTGTGGTACTCGTCATCGAGGTCCTCGTGATCGCCGTGGTGGTCTTCGCGGTCGCGGCGCTCGCTGTCGGCTGGTTCGATCGGATGGCGCCCGCGCCGCCCGACGCCGTGCCGACCGGCCTGCCCGCGACCGGCCCCGTCGGCGCGCAGGAGGTCGCCGACGTCCGGCTCAACCTCGCCTTCCGCGGCTACCGGATGGCCGAGGTGGACGCGCTGCTCGCCAGGCTCGCCGGCGAGCTGGCCTGGCGGGACGAGGAGCTGGCTCGCCGCGACGAGGAGCTGGTCCGGCTGGCCACGTTCGCGCATACGGACCTGCCGACGGCTGCGCCGGCGGCGGGCACGACGTCCACGGAGACCTACTCGCCGACCGGCTCGCAGCCCCCGCTGGTCTAGCCGACCCGCATGCTCGCCTGAGCCGCCCCAGGCGCCTGTTTGATGCGCCTACCAGTCCGCCGATCTACCCTCAAACCGGGCATCCGTTACATACCGTTCGACCCCGGCCTACGCCTGAGCCGCAGTTGATCTATCTTCGCCCTGCCGCGTCACCGGACCTACCAGTCGGCGTCGGGTCTGACCTGGCAGATCGGTGGGGAGGCTGCGTCGACCGTTGTGGCTCTGCGGAGGGCCGTGTTTCGGTTTGCTGCCCCGGCTACGGGATAATCGTCGGCAGACGTACGTCCGACGGCAGGAAGAGGTGCACCGATGGCGGCCATGAAGCCGCGGACGGGTGACGGTCCGCTCGAGGTCACCAAGGAGGGGCGGGGGATCGTGATGCGTGTCCCGCTCGAGGGTGGCGGCCGGCTCGTCGTCGAGCTCACCGCCGACGAGGCGAGCGCGCTAGGCGACGCTCTCAAGACCGCGGTCGGGTAAGCGGGGGCGGTTGGCCCCGCTCGTCGCCCCCGCCAGGGCGGTGGCTTCCGCGGGCTCGTGTCGGTGCCCGTCGGCGAGCTTCCTCTGGACTACACCTCGGCGTCCGAACCGCCTGGACGTCGAGCTTCGCTCTGCCTCGGGGGTCGACGCCTCGGAGGTCGACGCCGGCGGATGTCGACGCCTCAGGGGTTGACGGCGATGAGCGGGGTAGAGCCGTCTCGGTCCGTGATAGCTGATCGCGATCAGGGAAGTGTGACTATCTCCATCCGTGATGGTGACCTGGGGCGCTGGAGCGTCCCGGTGGTCACCCTACGACCCGGCGGGCTGGCCGCGCCGGATTCGTCCGCGCTCGCAGTGGTCGTGCTGTCGTCCGGGGAGGCGGCTTCCGACGGCCGGGACGGCTCGGGCATGGCCGGCCCGGCCGCGGAGACCTACCGGGTCAGCCCGATGGCGAGCTCGGCCTGCGCCGAGCTCGGCATCGATCTCGACTCGCTGCTGACCACGCACGCCTTCGGCGGCGACGCCGGCTCGGTTCTGGTCGTTCCACTGGCCCGCGCCGAGTCTCCGACCCGACTTCTCCTGGTGGGCGCCGGCCTCGGCGGCGACGCCGACTGGCGTTCGGCCGGCGCGGCGCTCGCTCGCCGGGCCAGCGCCGGCGACCGGGTCGCCTTCGTCGCGGACCCGGACCCGGTGGCGCTCGCCGCGTTCACCGAGGGCCTGGCGCTGGCCTCCTACCGGCAGCCTCGCGGCCCGGGGAAGGCAGTGGTCGAGCCCGGCGCCTCGGCCGACGTCGAGGCTGGCGACCTCGCGGCCGGACAGACCGACCTGCCGGGCGACGAACGCGCCACCGACGCCGCGGACGCCGAGACCCAGACCGATGAGCTCTCGCCGGCGCGGGATCCGGCCACGCCGGCGGCGGCGGCGGAGCGCGGGCACGGCATCGACGAGGTCATCGTCTGGACGTCGCGCGCGCTGACACCGACGGAGCTGGCGGAGGCCACCGAGGCGGTCCGGCGAGCCGGTGTCCTCGCCAGGGCCGTGCTGACCGCTCGGGATCTCATCAACGTCCCGAGCCTGGTGAAGTCGCCGGAGTGGCTCGCCACCCGGGCCGCGGACGCGGCGCGCGCCGCTGGGCTGGAAGCGTCGGTGCTGGACGTCCGCGAGCTCGAGGCCGGTGGTTTCGGCGGGTTGGTCGCGGTCGGCGCGGGATCGGTGCGTCCGCCCTACCTGGTCGAGCTGCGCTACGAGGGGCCGCCGGCCGGTGATGGCGCCGAGCTGGGACATCGCGTCCTGGTCGGTAAGGGGATCACGTTCGACTCCGGTGGGCTCTCGCTCAAGCCGCCGGGGTCGATGGCCGCGATGAAGACGGACATGTCGGGCGCGGCCGCCGTTCTCGCCACCATGGTCGCGCTGCCGGAGCTTGGCGCGCCCGGCCGGGTCACCGGGCTGCTCTGCATAGCGGAGAACATGATCGGAGCCACGGCGATGCGCCCCGGTGACGTCATCACCTGCTGGGGCGGGCGGACGGTGGAGGTCCTCAACACCGATGCCGAAGGCAGGCTGGTGCTCGCCGACGGACTGGCATACGCGGCCGCCGAGCTCGGCGCGGACGTGCTGGTGGACCTCGCCACCCTGACCGGGGCGGTCTCGATCGCGCTCGGCCGTCGCACGGCCGGCCTGTTCGCGTCCGATGACGCGCTCGCGGGCGACCTCGCCACGGCGGCCGCGGCGGCCGGCGAGCGGGTCTGGCGGCTTCCGTTGGTCGAGGAGTACCGGCCGGCGCTGGAGTCGCCGGTCGCCGATCTCGCGAACATGGGCCGCGCGCTGGACGTGGGCGGCGGGTCGATCACGGCGGCGCTGTTCCTGCGCGAGTTCACCGACGGGCTGCCGTGGGCGCACCTGGACATCGCCGGCACCGCCCGGGCCGACTCCGACGACGCCGAGATCACCCGGGGCGGCACCGGCTGGGGCGTCCGTACCCTCCTGCGCTGGCTCACCACAGCCGGACCGTCGGCGGCCGCGGACTCCTCGGCCCCGGCCGGCGTCCTGGCCTCCTGACCGTCCTGGCCTCCTGACGCTCGGCCGGCGACGTCGTCCGTGGTCCTTCCTGGCCGGCGGCCCCGGCCCCAGGTCCAGGCGCTACCCGACGGCCTCGGGGCCGGACGCGCGGCCCGCGTCGAGTCCCCGTTCGGCCGGCTGGGGGGTGCGGCGCAGCCGTTCGCGCGCCCAGCGCAGGCTGTCGTGCTCGCCGACCCTCTCGCGCCAGCCGGCCAGTGCCTCCTCGACGCTCGCCAGGTCGGCCACGGCCAGGATTTCCACCTTCATCTCGTCGACGTCGGCCTGGTGGACGTTGTAGTGGTCGAAGACCGCGGCCAGCAGGCCGCCGCCCGGGTGGGGCTCGCGCACGGAGTAGATCTCGCCCGTCAGCGCGACCCAGCTCAGCCGGTAGGTCGACGACGGGTCAGTGTGGTCGGTCCACCCTTCACCGAACGAGATCTCTTCGGACTCTTGCCGGCGCGGGTCAGCCGTATAGAACTCATGGACGTTCACACGGGTGCGGTTCCCCACGGAAGCCGCCGGCAATCTGCCCCGTTGGTCCCCCTTCGCCATGCCGGATGGATGGGAAGGACGGCGGGACCGGCGGTCTCGGCGGATCGCTGGAGCTGATCGGGCGGGTCCGGATGGGTCAGCCGGCCGTCGCGGTGCCGAGAGGAACCGTGCCGACGGGCGCCGCTCCGGCCGGCGCGGCGAGCGCGGCGAGCGCGTCCCGGTAGCCGTTCGCGTCCGTCTCGGCGAGATAGCGCGACACCCGGAGCACCACGCCGCCCTGCTGGAAGTCGGACTCCTGGAGCAGCTGGCTCGAGGCGCTGGCCGTCCGCAGCCGCTGGACCCGGGAGCTCGCGGCGGCCTGATCGGCGAAGACCTCGATGCTGCCACCCTGGTCGACGGGGTCCTTGCTGGTGACGCCCGCCGGGTTGACGCCGGTCCTGGTGTCCAGGAAAGCGATCTTGCTGCTGTAGCCGCCCGGCTTGCCGAGCAGCTGGTTCGGGTCGCTCGACGCGTCGTAGACGATCGTGGTGTGCAGCGGGATGCCGGCGCCGAGCAGCCGGATGGCCACCTGTTCGGCGGTCAGCCCGGTCAGCCGGTCGGCCGCGGCGGAGGCACTGGCGGTCGGCGTGGCGGTGCCGGGGGTGCCGTCCTTCCCCGTCGTCACCCGGTTGAGGGTGAAGCCGATGAGCCCGGCGATGACGGCGACGCCGACCAGGAACGCGGCAAGCGAATTGTTGCTGCCCTGGTCACGGCCACCCCCGACGAAGGGCGGCCGACGCCGACGTGGTGGGCGACCGTGCCCCCTGGCGTCCTCGCCGGATCCGATTCGCCGATCCGGCGGATCCGGGTGCTCACCGCCGGAAGCGCCGTCACCGAACCGATTGCCCGACATGATCCTTCCCCCAGGTGCCGGCTTTATCCCGCGATGTGCGGTCGCCACCATCCGACACTAGTTCGCCGTCGCTTGCGCCTTGAACAGGGCCCCGCTAACGCCGGGGCCTGCGCCGCAGGTCTGTCGGAATGCCGACACGCTTACCGCGCCTTCAGGTGGCCGTAAGCCAACGGGAGTGAGCTGGAGAACGTGACAGTACCGCCACCAACCCGCGGGCCAGGACCTGCTGGCAAGCCTCCCCGGCCGCCGACCCGCCGCATGCATGGTGCGGGCTGGGCGGGAACCCCGTCGCCGATCCGGCGGGAACCCCGCGGACCTCGGCTACCCGACGGGCGAGGACTTCGCGACCGCGGCCACCAGCAGGCCGTCACCCGCGTTCAGCAACATCGGAGTGAGTCGGGCGTCGTCGCGGACCGCGGTCGCGAGCTCCCGGATGGCCATGATCTCCGGGTTGCGAACCGCCGGGTCGGCGGCGAGGCCGTCGAGAAGGATGCCCGCGAACACGACCACACCGCCCGGCCGCAGCAGTCGCAGCGCCTGGGTCAGGTACTCGGTGCCCTCTCGGCGGTCCGCGTCGCAGAACACCAGGTCGTAGGCGCCGTCGGTGAGCCGGGGCAGGACGTCCAGCGCCCGGCCGGTGATCAGACGGCTGCGGTTGGACGCCATTCCGGCGTCCGCGTAGGTCCGCCTGGCCAGTCGGAGGTGCTCGGCCTCCACGTCGATGGTGGTCAGCGTGCCGTCGGAGCGCATCCCGCGCAGCAGCCAGGTGCCCGAGACGCCAGTCCCGGTCCCTATCTCGACGACGGCACGCGCGCCAACGGACGCGGCGAGGAAACGCAGCACCGCGCCGGCACCGGGACTGACCGGGAGAATCCCGACCTCCTCGGCACGTGCGCGGGCAGCACGAAGGACGGGGTCTTCCAACAGGAAGCCCTCGGCGAAGGCGGCGGCTCGATCGGGTGCGCCGATGTCGGTGTCCGGCATGACATACAGAGCCTACGGGAACGGCGTACGACAGCGGCGCGTTGCTCCGGTCATCGAAGTTCGTGTCGAGCCATGTCGCACTCTGTTGCAGCCTTGTCCTGGCAGATCGAGAGGAGAAGGGCTCGTGTCCGCAGCGGGAATTACCGCGCCATGGCCCGCCCGTCGAGTACGGTCGTCGTTCAAAGTCGACCGAGAGGCAGCCGTGAACGGACCGGACGCCAAGCCGTCCGTCCCGACGGCCCCGCCGGCCTCGGTGGCCGTGGCCGCCCCCACGGCTGAGGTGGCCTGGGTGCCGCCGTCCTGGGAAGACGTGGTCAAGGAGCACGGCAACCGGGTCTACCGCCTCGCCTACCGGCTCACCGGCAACGCGCACGACGCGGAGGACCTGACTCAGGACGTCTTCGTCCGGGTCTTCCGCTCGCTCGCCGACTACACCCCTGGCACCTTCGAGGGCTGGCTGCACCGGATCACCACCAACCTGTTCCTCGACCGGATGCGCCGCCAGCAGAAGATCCGCTTCGACGCGCTCCCGGAGGACACCGAGCGGCTGGCCGGCCGCGAGGCGAGCCCGGAGGCGGTCTACGCCGAGACGCACCTGGACGCCGACATCGAGGCCGCGCTCGCCGCGCTGCCGCCGGACTTCCGGGCGGCCGTGGTGCTCTGCGACATCGAGCAGCTCTCCTACGAGGAGATCGCGCAGACGCTGGGCGTGAAGCTCGGCACCGTGCGCAGCCGGATCTCACGGGGCCGCGCGATGCTGCGCGCCGCGCTGGCGGACCGCGCCCCGCGCGAGTCGCGCCCAGGCGTGCCGGCGCAGGCTGTGGCCGCCGAGGCGTCCGCGGTGCTGCCCGCCGTGACGGCCGCGGCTGACGCGCTCCCGCCGGCCTCACCTCGGCCGTCGGATGAGGCCGCTGGGTCGCGGGAGGGGGGAACGCGGCCGCGTGGCCGCCGACGTCGCGCGACTGCGAGCGTGGGCGGTGCCGAGATCGGCGCTGTGCGGGAGAGGCGGGCGTGACGCCGCACCTCGGCGAGCGGCTCTGCCCGCTCGTGGACGGCCAGCTCTGCCACGACGAGCGTGACCGGGCGCTGGCGCACCTGGCGCACTGCGCGGCCTGCCGTGCGGAGGTCGCGGAGTACCGGCGGATGAAGCAGCGGCTGTCCGGCCTGTTGGCCCCGTCACTACCTGCTGGCCTGGCCGACCGGCTGGTCGGCCTCGGCGGGACGGACCGGGACCCGCTGGAGCCAATCGGCACCACGCGCGGCCTCGGCGGGGCGGTCCATCGTCCTGGGCTGGCGAGGCATGGCGGCGCGAGCAGGCGGGGCGCGGCGCACCCGCGCCTGCCGCTGGCCGCGCCGACCGGCCTGGCCGCCGTCGGGCGGTCGCCGCGGGGACGGTTGGTGGCGCCGCCCGGACGGGTGGAACTGGCGGCCGTCGCGCTCGACCTGACGCGGCCGCGGTCCGCCCGCGGCGAGAACGGCACGCGGATCCGCCGCCTGGAAGAAGGCCGGGTCGGCCGCGGCCAGGCGAGAGTGCGCCGGACCCTGGTCGGGTCCGCGGCCCTGATGCTGTTGACGGTGACGGGAGTCACCGTGGGGGATCAGCCGACCGTCGCGCGTGGGAACACCATCCGTCCGTCCGCYCCCGCTACCCAACTACCTGTGGTCAACAGGGGCGGAACCACTCCACTGGTCTCATCGGTCTCGTTCGCCACCCGAGGCTGAGCCGCCGCGGAATTCGGCTACCAAGGCCACCGCACGGCGCAGCTGGGTCACGTTGCGCCCTCCAGGTCGTGAATCGGCTACCTGATGTGGGTTGTCTGTCCATGCGCTGTGGGTAAGTTCACCAACAGGCTCTACCGTGTATTCCGCGCATGTCGCCCTGGGCAGGCGGGCCCAGGGGCTCGGGTTCCTTCCGAGTGGCATGGGCGTGATCGGAGGGCCCGTGGGCGTGACCGACGGCGGCGAGTCTCTGCGTCGCGACACCGCTGCGACGAGCGCCGTGGGCCGGGTCGCGCTGGAACGGGCGCAGGCTCCCGCGGATGCCGTCCGTCCCGCTGACCTGGGCGGTGGCCGGGACGCGGGCACCGATCGGTCATCCGACGCGCGAGCGTTGTCACGTGCCTCCGCCGCCGCGCCGGCCGTCAAGGAGTCCCCGGCCGATCACGGGTCCCCTTCCGAACCGGCGGGGCGGGCCGGGTCCCCCGCGTCGAAGACCGACGCGCCGGAATCCGCTCGGCCCGAGCAGGACTCGGACCCGCCGGACTCGGCGGACTCGGCGGGTGCCGCGCCGGCTGCCCGAGCCGCTCCGGCCCGCGGGCCGGAGCGACCCGGCTGGTGGCGCACCCGGGCCGACGAACCGGTGCCCGACACGCGGGACGACGCCGAGGAGACGCCGTCCGCGGTTGACCGGGCGAAGCCCACCACCGCGCCCGCGGCCGCGCCGGCTCCCGCCTCGAAGCCGCGCCCGCCCGCGTCGCGTCCGCCCGGTGACTTCCGCCGCGCGCCATCCACCTCCTCGGCGCCGTCGGCGGATGCCGCGGACCTGGACCTCGCGGGCAAGGACCGTCGCGAGCCGACGGCCCGTCCTGATGGCGCGCCGTCAGCAAGGTCCTCGGCCCCACGGCCGCCGGTGGCGCCTCCGTCCGAGCGGCGGTCACCGTCCCAGCCGCCACCGTCCCAGCCGCCACCGTCCCAGCCTCCGTCGCCACGGCCGCCGTCGGCGCAGCCCGCGCCCGCCCAGGCGCCACCGTCGCAGCGCGCGCCGGCCTCTGCGGGCAGCCAGCCGGCGGCGCCGGCGCGGCCCGGGACGCCCGCCACGCCGGGCGCCCCGCGGCCCGGTCGTCCCGCTCATCAGCACCGGCGTACCTCGTCGTCGGAGCAGGCACCGGCGACGGCCGCGCCCTCGAGACCCGCCCCCTCGGCGCCGAGGGCCGCCGCGGCCGGCGGGCAGCGCGGCGAGCAGGTGACGCCAGCCGTGCCGCGCCACCCGGCCGAGCAGGAGCGCCCCGACGGCGAGGCCGGCCGGCGGCGGTTCGGCGGCCGCGCGCTCGCGGTGGTCGCGCTCGTCGCCGGCGTGGTCGGCGGCGTCGTGGGCGGGGTGTGCGTCGCCTGGCTCGCCCCCGACGACGCTGGTTCCGACGGCGGTCCTGTCACCGCCGGCACCGGGATGGTGGTCGGCACGGACGCGCCGGCCGCAGGGGCGCCGGGATCGGTCGCCGACGCGGCTGCGCGGGCGCTGCCATCCGTGGTCACGGTCGAGGTGCGAGGCCAGCAGGGCAGCACCGGATCCGGAGTGATCATCCGTCCGGACGGCTACATCCTCACCAACGTCCACGTCATCGCGGCGGCGGCGAACGGCGGTGGCGAGATCGTCGTCACCCGCTACCAGGACGTCACCCAGATCCCCGCGCAGCTCGTCGGTCAGGACCCGAAGACCGACCTGGCCGTGCTCCGGATCGACGCGGGCGGGCAGCTGCCGGCGGCGACGCTCGGCCGTTCCAGCTCGCTGCGGGTGGGTACCCCGGTCATCGCCATCGGCGCGCCGCTAGGCCTGTCCGGCAGCGTGTCCACCGGGATCGTCAGCGCCCTCGATCGCAGCCCGTCCGAGCCGTCGACCGCGGGCGGGGGATCGGCGCTGCTGACCGGGGCGATCCAGACCGACGCGGCGATCAATCCGGGAAGCTCGGGCGGCGCGCTGGTTGACGGCAACGGACAGGTCGTCGGCATCAACACCGCCATCGGGTCGGTTCCCGGGGCGCCGGCCGGCGACGAGGRCCAGACCGGCAACATCGGCGTCGGCTTCGCCATCCCGATCGACTACGCGCGTTCGATCGCCGACGAGATCATCCAGACCGGTCACGCGACCCACCCCTACCTCGGCATCTCGGCCACCACCGTCACCCAGACGGACGCGGCGGCCACCGGGCGCGCGCCCGGGGCGCTGATCCGCGACGTCGACCCGAGCGGCCCGGCGGCCGCCGCCGGCCTGCGGGTCGGTGACGTCGTGACGAGGATCGACGACGCGGCGGTCTCCGGGGCGAACCAGCTCCTGGAGACGGCCCGGCGCCACCACGTCGGCGACCGGGTGACGGTGCAGTACCAGCGTGCCGGCCGCGACGCCACCGCCCAGGTGACCCTGACCGAGCAGAAGAACTAGGCCCGTCGCCGCTGGATACCTGCTTGTCACTCCAGAGTCCTACGCGGGCGAGTCTGGCGGAGGTACGCTCTGGCCGTGTTCAACGGGCTCGGATGGGGAGAAATCGCTGTCCTGCTCTTGCTCGGACTGTTCGTCTTCGGTCCGGACAAGCTTCCCCGGGTCGCCCGGGACGCAGGCAGGATGCTGCGACAGCTGCGGCAGATGGCGAACGGTGTTCGTGATGATCTGCGCTCCGAGCTCGGTCCCGAGATCGCCGATCTCGACATCCGTGACCTGCACCCGAAGACGTTCGTCCGCAAGCACCTGCTCGAGGACGGCGACGAGGACCTGTTCCCGACCTACCGGAACAAGCAGGGCAAGATCGACCTCTTCGGCGACGAGCCCTCGGAGAAGCCGTCGCTGACCAAGGACCGGGTGCCCGGCGGTGCCCCGGCCGCGCCTGGCAAACCCGCGAAGCCGGTGGACGCCAAGGCCACCCGGGTCCAGACCTCGGCGGACGCCGTGACCCCCTGGGACACCGACGCCACCTGATCCTCCGTCTTCCGGAAGCTCTGGCTTTCGGACGCGCGTCGCGGCGCCGTCGTCGAGGCGGTCGGTTCGCTGCTCCTGAGGCGGCGCTAAGCGCCGCAGGAGCCGGAATCGGTGGCCGGGGAGGCCAGCCGGCCGAGCAGGTCCCCGAGAAGCTCCAGCTCCTCGGGGGAGTAGTGGGACAGGACGTGACGGGCGACGCCGCGCAGGTGGGTGCCGGAGGCGTCCCGCAGCCGCGCCAGACCGGCCGGCGTGAGCACCGCCAGCGTCCCGCGCAGGTCGGACGGGCAGGACCTGCGCTCTACCAGTCCCTCGCGCACCAGGCGGTCGACGAGTCTCGTCAACCCGCTGCGGGACAGCAGCACCGCGTCGGCGAGCTCGCTCATCCGCAGCGCGCCGTCCGGCGCCTCGGTCAGCTGGACCAGCACGTCGTAGGAGGCGAGCGGCAGGTGGTGCGTCTCCTCGAGCTCGGCCTCGAGCACCCGGGTGACCTGCGCGTGCGCGCGCAGCAGACCTCGCCAGGCGCGCATCCCGCGTGCGTCGACCCGTTCGGCCGCCGGGTCCGCCGAACCACACCCCGGCTCGACCGTCCCGGCCACGACCGTGCCAGCCACGACCGTGCCGGGTAGGTCCGTCTCGGGTGGGGCCGGCAACGTGGCCCGAGGTTCGGCGGGCGTCGCCTCGCCGCTCGCGGCATCCGGCCGAGCGAAACCCAGCCCCGAGGGAGATCCGTCTCCCTCGACGGGCGACGCTTGCAAACTCACTGGATCAGCCTACGTCGATGGCGGGGCAGGTGCTTAGGGCACGTTGGGCGGGGCCAGCCGGCCGCCGCGCGGGCTATGGTGGAACTCCGTCCAGTTCAGGTCCACACACTGCCGGTACCTGCCGCTTCGCGGCGGTAGCCAGACGGCTGAGGTTTCGTTGCCAGCTCCTACTCTTACCTCTGACGCGGTCCAGACGGCGCTCGCGACCGTCCTCGACCCCGAGATCGGCCGGCCGATCACCGAGCTCGACATGGTCGAGGCCATCCAGATCCGCGGCGACGGCTCGGTGGACGTGGTGGTCCTTCTCACCGTGTCGGGCTGCCCGATGCGCGAGGAGATCATCACCAGGGTCGACCGCGCGGTCAGCGCCATCGAGGGTGTCACCGGCGTCCGCGTCGCGCTGTCCGTGATGACGCCGGAACAGCGGTCCGCCCTGCACRAAAAGCTGCGCGGCGGCGTGGCCCCGAAGGTGATCCCATTCGCCCAGGCGGGCTCGCTCACCCGGGTCTACGGGGTGGCGAGCGGCAAGGGCGGCGTGGGCAAGTCGTCGGTCACCGTCAACCTCGCCACGGCGATGGCCCAGTCGGGCTTGAAGGTCGGTGTTCTCGACGCCGACATCTACGGGCATTCGGTGCCGCGAATGTTCGGTATCGAGCGCGGGCCCACGCAGGTCGATAAGATGATCATGCCGCCGCAGGCGTATGGCGTTCGCGTGATCTCCACGGGCATGTTCACTCGGGGAAACCAGCCGGTCACTTGGCGTGGTCCGATGCTGCACCGGGCGCTGGAGCAGTTCCTTTCCGACGTGTTCTGGGGCGACCTGGACGTGTTGCTGCTCGACCTGCCACCCGGCACCGGCGACATCGCGATCTCGCTGGCCCAGCTGGTGCCGTCGTCCGAACTGCTGATCGTCACCACCCCGCAGGTGGCCGCGACCGAGGTGGCCGAGCGGGCCGGCACGATCGCCGCCCAGACCAGGCAGAACGTGGTCGGCGTCGTGGAGAACATGGCCTACCTGAGCTGTCCGCACTGCGACGAGCGGATCGACCTGTTCGGCGCCGGTGGCGGCGCCGCCGTCGCCGAGCGGCTCACCAAGGTGCTCGGCCACGACGTGCCGCTGCTGGCGCAGATCCCGATCGACGTCCGGCTGCGGGAGGGTGGCGACGCCGGCGTCCCGCTGGTCGTCGCCGACCCCGACTGCGAGGCCAGCAAGCAGCTGCGGTCGACTGCCGATCGGCTCGGCTACCGTTCCCGTGGCCTCGCCGGCCGTTCGCTCAACCTCTCGCCCGCCCGGGGCCTGGGCGCGCCCAAGCACGCGCACTGACCCGCGGGTCGAGCACAACAGTGGGTGGGTTCCCGCACGTCCTGACGTGCGGGAACCCACCCACTGCCGGTTCCCGGAACATCATGGGGGGCCGGGGCGCTGGGGTGAGGACAGGGCGGGCCCGCGCCCGCCGGATCTGGGGAGGTCGCGCTGGCCGGGATCGATCTGCACACCCACTCGACGGCGTCCGACGGGGTGCTCGCGCCCGCGGCGCTGGTGGCGGCGGCAGCCGGCGCGGGACTGTCGACGATCGCGCTCACCGATCATGACACCACGGCCGGGATGGCGGCGGCGGAGGCCGCGCTCCTGCCGGGCATGACGCTGGTGCCCGGGGCCGAGATCTCGTGCGAGGTCCGGGTCGCCGAGGACCGTGTGATCAGCCTGCACGTGCTCGCCTACCTGTTCGACCCCGACGAGCCCGAATTCGCCGCCGCCCGCGCCCACCTGCGCGACGACCGCGAGACGCGCGCCCGGCGGATGGTCGAGATGCTCGCCGCCGACGGCCACCCGGTGACCTGGGAGCGGATCGGGGAGCTGGCCGGCGGCACGGTCGGCCGGCCGCACATCGCCGCCGCGCTCCTGGAGGCCGGGGTGATCTCCCATCTCGACGAGGCCTTSACCTCGGACTGGATTGGTGGCCGCAAAAGCCGGTACTGGGTCGGCAAGGCCCAGCCGGACGTCGCCGAGGCGCTGCGGCTGATCCACCGGGCCGGCGGGGTAAGCGTGTTCGCCCATCCGTTCGCCGCGGCCCGAGGCCCGGTCGTCGGGCCGGAGGTGATCGAGGAGATGGCCAGGCTCGGTCTCGTTGGCGTCGAGGTCGACCACCCGGACCATCCGCCGGCCGCCCGGGCCCGGCTGCGCGCGCTGGCCGCTGACCTCGGCCTGCTCGCGACCGGCTCCAGCGACTTCCACGGCACCAGGGAAGGCCTGGGCCGCGGCATCGGCGCGAACGGCACCGACCCGGCCGTCCTCGCCGCCCTCGTCGACCGCGCCACCGGAGACACCCCCCGCATTCGCTAGTGCCGCGTCCGACAGCATCCGCCCAGCGCCCCGCCGCGCCGGCCCCGCCCCGCCCGGCACCGCCGGCGGTCGGTTGACCGCCGGCTGGGCCGCGGCGGGTACGTCTGGAAGCCCGCCGACGGGCACGGCCCGACCGCGGCGGTCACCAACGGGTGGTGATCGCCGGCCTCGTCCCGGGGGGCGAGGCGGCGTGATCCCTGGCTGAGGCGGCAATAACTCGGCTGGCGACGGGCCTCTTGGGCTGGTTGCTGCCGGTGAGCGGGGCTTGTCGGTTTAGTGATACCTTTTGCGCCGCTCCGCCCGACACGGTGAAGGGTTTGCGGTGACCGATTCCACTGGCGCGGCTCCCGGCGGCTTCCCGCCTGGCTATGGGCCGCCCGGCAACGGGCCGGCCGGATCGGGCCAGCCTCCCGGTTATGGGCCGCCCCCCGGTTATGGGCCGCCTGCCGGCTATGGGCCCCCTGGCTATCTCGCCCCCACCCCGCAGGGCCAGGCGCCGGGCCAGCAGCCGATGCCGGGACCTGGGCCGTACGGCCCGCCGCCGGGGCCGGTCTGCCGCATCTGCGGCGGCGGGCCCGCGGTCGCCGCGACCATCCGCGGCCATAGAGGCTTCATCATCGTCATGCGGTTCCTGAAGACGCCGGGACCGTTCTGCCGGACGTGCGGCACCGCGGTTGTTCGTGACATGTCGGCGAAGACTCTGCTCCTTGGCTGGTGGGGCATCGTCTCGCTCTTCGCCACGCCGGTCACGCTGATCATCAACCTGGTGCAGTGGCAGAAGATCAAAAAACTTCCGCCCCGGCTGCCGTACGGCCCAGGGCAACCGTTGGACCCCGGTAAGCCACTGCTGCGCCGCCCTGCCGCCCTGGGACTGCTCGTTCCGGCGGCGGTGATCCTCCTGATCATCATCGGCGCCGTCGCGAGCCGCAGCGATCCCAGCAACGCCTCGGTCGGCGACTGCATTCACCAGACGGGATCGACAAGCGCCAAGATCGTCGGTTGCTCCTCGGATGACGCCGAGTACATCGTGCTCGACCGGGTCAAGTCGGAGAGCCTCTGCGCTCTTGTCCCGGGAGTGGAGGCGACGTACAGCGAGATCGGGGGCAGCAGCGACTTCGTGCTCTGCCTGGGTGACGTTCCCTGATGTTCCCGCGCGCTGGCCGCCGCACCACCTCTCCCCGCCGCGCCGGCGCCTCGGGAGCCGGCGCTTTCCGCGGATCTCGCGCACAGGGAAGCCCGCCAGCTTCCTGAAGTCCGCCGGCCTGCCGCCGGGCGGGCCGGCGGCCAGCGCCCGGCGAACTGGTCAGTCGGCGGGCGGGGCGAGGAGACGCAGGGCGCCGGGGCGGATGACGATCTCGGTCGGGAGGTCCGCTACCGGGTCGCCGTCGGCGTAGACCTGGAACGGGCGGTCGGCGTCGACGGTGAGGCGGCGCGCCCGGAGCACGGTCACGTGCTTCGTGTCGACGTGGGTGCCCTTGAAGACCTTGTGGAAGAGCAACAGCAGGGTGAGCCGGCCCATGCGGTGCAGGAACACCACATCCAGCAGCCCGTCGGCGATGTCCGCGCCCGGGGCGTAGCGCATCCCACCGCCGTAGTACTGCGCGTTCGCCGCGGCGACCGACCATCCGACGACCTCGCGCGGCTCGCCGTCGTCGAGCCGGACGGTGAAACGCGCCGGCCGCCACGGTACGAGGGCCCGCATCGTCGAGTACGTGTAGACACTCTGACCACGCAGGAGCCGGGTCCTGTTGGCGATGACCTGGACATCCGAGTCGAAGCCCAGGCTCGCGATGCCGATGAACGGCGTGCCGTTCGCCTCCGGCAGGTCGACCCGGCGCTCCACCGCGCCCGCGAGGGCGCTGGCGGCGGCCACCGGGTCGCGGGGGATCCCGAGGCCTCGGGCGAAGTCGTTGCCCCGCCCGCCGGGCAGCACGGCAAGCAGGCCCCCGGCCTTCGCGGTGGCCCCCGCCACCCGTCCGACCAGCCCATCTCCGCCGAGCGCCACCGCGACCCGGCCCGAGCCGGCCGCCGCGGCGGCGAGCTCGTCCGCGTGGGCGATGTCACGGGTCCTCGCCACCTCGACCTCGGCCGCCCAGCCGCGCAGCGCCGCCGTGACGTCCTCGAGCACCCGCCCGGCTCGCCCTCCGCCGGCGCTCGGGTTGACGATGACGCAGAGTCGGTCACGCGCGACCGGTACCGTGGCGAACTCCGCCGACGCGGCCTCGCGCTCCGGGATCGACGGGATCGCCGGGCTCGCTGGAGCCTGGGGGGCGGTTTTGGTCATGGCGGCCGGTGCTCTTTCGCTCGGGGGCGCGTCCGGACCGGGCCTGCGGGCCCTCCGGGTGTGCAGAGCCTACGAGCGGACGCGGCGCGGCGGGAACCCCGGCGCGTCACCCGGCGGAAACCCCGGTGCGTCAGTGGCCGTCGCCCTCGGCGGAGTCCGGGCTCTCGAGCCCCGGCATCGGCGAGTTGAGCCGATCGGTCTGGGCACCGAAGAGCAGGCGGTCGGCAAGCGCCGCCTGGTCGCGCAGGTCCTCCAGGACCAGGTGCTCCATCAGCAGGAGGGCGGCATCCGCGGGCCACAGCAACAGCCACAGCCACACCCCGCCGGCCTCGCCGATGAACGCCGCGCGGTCGTGCGGGCATCCCACCGGCCACAGCGCGGTCGGATGCCCCGCCGCCTCGACCTTCGCCTCGGGCAGGGTGTCCAACTGCGCGGGGTCGGGCCCGGTGATTCCCGCGAGCCGGGCGCCCAGCCCCGTGCCGGGCGACTCGGCGACCAGCACCATGTCCGCCGGGCCGCCGACCGGCGACGGCCCGGCCGTCGCCAGCGCCACCGCCCGCGCGCCCGCGCGGTCGTCGCCGGCCCAGCCGATCCCACCTACATACCAGTGGACCGGCATCGGCGACGGTACCCAGATGGGTACCGTCGCCGTATCAGCGAGCTGGCGCAGTGCGTGCTCCGGTGCGGCGGTCGCCTGATGCCAGGGGAAGACGTCGCCGTGCTGTTCGCACCTCCACTGGTCGCTCCATAGGTCGGGCGGCCGTAGCCCACCCAGGCAGCGGGGACAGGTGGGTGCGCTCGTCACCTGGCTCCTCCCGAGCTCCTGGACCACCTCGCGGGCGGTCCGTTCCACCGCGTCCAGGGGACGCATCGCCGTGCGGACCGCAGCCAACGGCCAAATGTGGGTCCGCGCACGAAGTGTGCCCAGCCACGCGCTGACAAACCCGGCGCGCGGTCATGACGGGAGGAGCTGGGAGGACTGGCCTGGATGGGGTGAAGGTCAGGACTCGGCCGGGACCGGGCGACCGGGCTGCTCGCCGCCCCTGGCCACTCCGTAGGACTGCTTCGGAACCATCACCTTGCGCCGATAGACGCACACCACGACGCCGTCCTGGTTGTAGCCGCGGGTCTGGACGGTGACGATGCCACGGTCGTCCTTGCTCTTGGACTCGACCTTGTCGAGCACCGTCGACTCGCCGTAGATGGTGTCGCCGTGGAACACCGGCTTCACATGGCGCAGCGACTCGACCTCGAGGTTCGCGATGGCCTTGCCGGACACGTCCGCCACCGACATGCCGAGCAACAGCGAGTAGACATAGTTGCCGACCACGACGTTCCGCTTGAACTGGGTGGTCTCCTCGGCGTAATGCGCGTCGATGTGCAGCGGGTGGTGATTCATGGTGAGCAGGCAGAACAGATGGTCGTCGTACTCGGTGATCGTCTTTCCTGGCCAGTGCTTGTAGACGGCACCAACCTCGAACTCCTCGTAGTAACGGCCGAACTGCATCGTGCCCTCCCGTGACCTGGCGCATGGCGGAATGTCCCGCCCGGCGGGGATTCTGGCTTCGGCGAACCGCCGACCGCCCGGTTCCAGGGAGCGTAGGCGCGACTACCGGCGTCGCGCAGGCGGTCGCGAGCACCGTCACTTACCGGCGGCCCGGGCGCCTTCCCACCGACCGACGGACCCGGAAGGCAAAGGCCGGCCGCAAGCCAGGCACCGGGACGGAAGCCAGGTGTCAGGCCACGAGCCAGGCGTCAGATACGAAGGCCCCGCCGACGGGGATCGCGCAGGTCCATCTCCTCGGCGAGCCAGCGCTCCCGCAACGCCGCCGCACCATGGACCCGTTTGTAGGCCGATTCGTTCGGCGTCATCGGAAAGACCGGCAGAAACCGCACCGGCGCCGGAGTTCCGGCCGGACCCGCGCCACGATGCCCGGCCAGCTCGGCGAGCGGCAGATCCGGCACCAGGCCGCCCGGCTCGCCGACGAGCACCCCGTGAAACGGAGCGTCATCCCAGAGCGGCTCGCCCAGGTCCAGGCCGGCACCCGCGGCCACCGGGACACCCTCGACCGCGGGAATCGCGGCCAGCACCGCCAGCCGGCGCGCGACGCTGTCGCGCGGAGCCCGCAGCGACAGCACGAGCTCCACCCGCGGACCGGCCGGGTCCCGGATCGCCGCCGCCGGGTCACCCATCGGCTCGGCCGACATGCCCACCGTCGCGTACCGGAAGAAGCTGTCCGGATGCGGGCCGAACCGCAGCACGTCGATCGGCTCGGCGCCCAGGAAGGTGATCCCCGCGCGGCCACTGATCGGACCGAACTCGCCTACCAGGTGTCGCTCGACCGCGACGCGCACATCCACAACGCCCGATCGTAAGGTCGCCCCGCCCACGGCAGCCCCGCCGTGGGCGGCAGCCCACCCTGGCAACCCCGCCCTCGCGGCCCGTCCGCCTTGGCGGCCTGCCCGCCTCGGCGGCCTGGCCGGCCCGCCGGGGTGGTGAGCACCGTAACGTCGCATGGGGAGAGCGCCATGATGTAGTAGAGGCCGTTCGCGGTGCGTACGCCCCCGGAGTCGGGGATTTGCTGGCGCCGGGGATGTCCCTGCGCAGGCTCTATCTGGAACGATCGGGACCGGTGGCCACGCCCGCCCGGCAGCAGCCGGGTGAAAGCCGGGGCGAACCGGGCCGGCTGAGTACGGGAGGAACCATGGCTGGTGTGTTGAGCAAGGGGGCGAACGCGCCGCTGCCGACGCCGGACGTGCGGGTGGAGGTTTCCTCGTCGACGCCGCTCGACATCGCCGCGCTGTTGGTGACGCCGACGGGCAAGGTCCGTTCGGACGCCGACTTCGTCTTCTACAACCAGCCCAACGGCCCGGGCGTGCGGTTGACGCCGCCCTCGTCGCTGGAGTTCTCGCTGGCGGCCGTCCCGCCGGACATCGACAAGGTGGTCGTCACCGGAAGCCTCGACGGTTCGGGACCCGCGACGTTCGCCGCCGTCCGCGGGCTGACCGTCACCGTGCGGGACAGCCGGGGCGGCGCGGAGATCACCCGGTTCGCGCCGGAGGGCCTGGGTGCCGAGACCGCGCTGATCATGGTCGAGCTGTATCGCCGGGCGGGTGCCTGGAAGGTGCGCGCCGTCGGCCAGGGCTACGCCGCGGGGCTCGCCGGCATCGCCACCGACTTCGGCATCGCTGTCGACGAGCCCGGTCCGGCGGCCGCACAGCCCGCCCCCGCCGCGCGACCGGCTTCGCCCAGCCCGCGGCCGAACGCGGCCGGGCCGTCCGGCGGATGGCCGGCGCAGAACGAGGAGATGTTCGAGGCACCGACCCAGCTGGTGCGCCCGGAGGCGGCCGCGGCCCCCACCCCCCAGCCGCCGCAGGCCCCGCCGCGGCCGGGGCCGACGCCGCCGCCCGGCCAGCCCTGGGGCGCGCCGCCCCCCGGCGGTCAGCCGGGACACGGGCAGCAGCCGTGGGGCCCGCCGCCGCCCGCGCCGGGCCAGCCCCAGCAGTGGGGACCGCCGCCTGGCGGGTGGGCGCCCCCGGCCGGGCCGCCGTCGGCCCCCCAGCAGTGGGGCGCGCCGCAGGGGCCGCCGCCCGGTGGCCAGTGGGGCCCGCCGCCGCCCGGCGCGCCGCCGGCCGGTCAGCAGTGGGGTCCGCCGCCCGGCCCGGCCGCGGCGGCCGGTGCCGTCAATCTCGACAAGGGCAGGGTGTCGCTGCGCAAGGGTGAGGCCGTCTCGCTGGTCAAGACCGGCGCGCCGCCGCTGACCCGGGTACGGATGGCGCTCGGCTGGGACCCGGCGATGCAGGGCCGGTCGATCGACCTCGACGCGTCCTGCATCCTGTACGACGCCCGCGGCAAGGACACCGACAAGGTCTGGTTCATGTCGAAGAAGGGCGCGAAGGGCGCCGTGCGCCACTCCGGTGACAACCTCACCGGCCAGGGTGAGGGTGACGACGAGGTCATCTTTGTCGATCTCGGCGCGCTGCCGCCGACGGTGACGACGCTGGTGTTCACGGTGAACAGCTTCCAGGGCCAGCCGTTCACCGAGGTGCGGCGGGCCTACTGCCGCCTGGTCGACGACCTGACCAACCAGGAGCTGGTCAGGTTCGACCTCTCCGAGTCGAAGCCGGCCACCGGCCTGGTGATGTGCAAGGTGCAGCGCGTGCCGAACACCCCGGTGTGGGCGATGACCGCGATCGGCGAGTTCCACGACGGCAAGACCGTCCGCGCCATGGTCGAGCCGTCCAGGCGCTACCTCTGACACCTGGTGGTGCCCAGGCTGACACCCGGTGGTGCCCCGGCGCTCCCCGCCCGGGGCACCACCGGCCCGGCTAGGCCAGCTTGTACTCCTTGAGCAGGGCGCGGCTGATGATGCGCTTCTGGACCTCGGACGTGCCCTCGCCGATCAGCATGAACGGCGCCTCGCGGAACAGCCGCTCGATCTCGTACTCCTTCGAGTAGCCGTAGCCGCCGTGGATGCGGAAGGCGTCCGTGGTGACCTCGTAGCAGTACTCGCTGGCGAGGTACTTCGCCATGCCGGCCTCGACGTCGTTGCGCTCGCCCCGGTCCTTCTTGCGGGCGGCGCTGACCATCATCAGGTGGCCGGCCTCGACCTTGGTCGCCATCTCGGCCAGCTTGAACGCGATCGCCTGGTGGTCGGCGATCTGGTGGCCGAACGTCCTGCGCTGCTGGGCGTAGGCGATCGCCAGCTCGAAGGCGCGGATCATGATTCCGCAGGCGCGGGCGGCCACGTTCACCCGGCCGACCTCGACGCCGTCCATCATCTGGTAGAAGCCCTTGCCGGCGGCCTCGGGGCCGCCAAGAATCGACGTCGCCGGCACCCGGTGGTTGTCGAGCACCATCTCGGTGGTCTCGACGCCCTTGTAGCCCATCTTCTCGAGCTTGCCGGGAATGGTGATCCCACCGGTGGTGCCGAAACCCGGCTCCTTCTCCAGCAGGAACGTCGTCATGTTCTTGTAGACAGAGCTCGCGCCCTCGTCGGTCTTGACCAGGGTGGCCACGACGCCGGCCCGGGCGCCGTTGGTCAGCCACATCTTCTGGCCGTTGATGACGTACTCGTCGCCGTCCCGGGCGGCCCGGGTGGTGATCGCCGAGACGTCTGAGCCGCAACCTGGCTCACTCATCGAGAAAGCGCCGCGGATCTCGCCGGTCGCCATCTTCGGCAGGAGTCGCTGCTTCTGCTCCTCGCTGCCGTGCTGCATCAGCAGGTAGGCGAGGATGAAATGGGTGTTGATGACGCCCGAGACGCTCATCCAGCCGCGGGCGACCTCCTCGACCACCAGCGCGTAGGTGAGCAGCGACTCGCCGAGCCCGCCGTACTCCTCCGGAATCGTGATCCCGAAGAGGCCCATCTCCTTCATCTGCTCGACGATCTCGTGCGGGAACTCGTCCTTGTGCTCGAGCTCGGTCGCGTGCGGCAGAATCTCCTTGTCCACGAAGGTGCGCACCGCCGACAGGATGTCGGCCTGGACGTCGGTCAGACCGTCGGTCTGCGCGATCCTGCCCATCTCCCAATCCCTCCTGTATGTCGCCCTGCATGTCGTCGGCCTGGTCGGCGTGCGACCGGTCACACCTTCCCTGGCCGGGCGCCCGAAGGGCCGCCGTCACCGCGCGGCCCGGGGGAGTCCTCAGCTGGCCGGCGGCTCGAACTTCTTGGTTCGCTGCATGCCGGCGGYGCGGCCCTTTCCGGCGATGACCTGGGCCATCTTCGCGCTCGCCTCGTCGATCATCTCGTCGCCGAGCATGACCGCGCCGCGCAGACCGCCCGCCTCCGAGGTGTGCCAGGCATACGCGTCGAGGATGAGCTCGGCGTGGTCGTAGTCCTCCTGGCGCGGCGAGTAGACCTCGTTCGCCGCGTCGATCTGGCCGGGATGCAGCACCCACTTGCCGTCGTACCCGAGCGCGGCGGACTTCTTCGCGACGGCGCGGAACGCATCCACGTCGCGGATCTGCAGGAATGGGCCGTCGATGGCCTGCACGCCGCGGGCGCGGGCCGCCTCGACAATCTTGAAGAGGACGTAGTGGAACGGGTCACCCGGATAGTCAGGGTTGAGCGCTCCGACAACGAGCGAGGGCATGTTCATCGATGCCATGAAGTCGGCCGGGCCGAAGATGATGGTCTCGATGCGGGAGCTCGCGAACGCGATCTCCTTGACGTTCGACAGGCCGAGCGCATTCTCGATCTGCGCCTCGATGCCGATCCGGCCGACCTCGAGGCCCATGACCTGCTCGATCTGGGTCAACAACAGGTCGAGCCACTCCACCTGGGCGGCGGTCTGCACCTTGGGCAGCATGATGCAGTCGAGGTTCTGCCCGGCGCCCTCGACGACCGTGATGACGTCGCGGTATGTCCACTTGGTGGTCAGGTCGTTGACCCGCACCACCCGGGTCTTACCGGTCCAGTCGCCTTCGTTCAGCGCGGCGACGACATTGTCGCGGGCCGACTCCTTCGCGCCGGGGGCGACGGAGTCCTCCAGGTCGCAGAAGATCTGGTCCGCGGGCAGGCCCTGTGCCTTGCCAAGCATCTTGGTTGACGAGCCAGGAACCGCGAGGCATGAGCGGCGAGGACGTAGCGACATGATCGAGATAGTAGCCGCAGGGCGTTGCCGGCGCCCGAGAACGAAGCCCTTTTCGATCATGCTCCGATGTGGGTTCCCTCACCAGTCCGGCGGCCGTGGCGCCGCTGGGCGGGCGCGCTGACCTGCCGGGCGGCGGTGCCCATACCGGCGCGGGAGGAAATCGTTCAGGGCGTGGTGGCGGTCCCGGCCATTCCCGTCCGGTCAGCCGAGGCCGGCCGCGGACTCGTCGCGCACCGCCACACAGTCGAACTCCAGCATCCGCAGCCGCGGATCCAGCGAGACCGGGAACATGCCGGACAGTGAATACCCGTACGAGGCGATCTCAGGCCACGCCTGGTCGAAGGTCGGGTTGTCTTCATATAACGGCTTAATTGCCATCTCCGACTGCAGTGCTATCACCTTCGGCAGCGCTTGCCTGGCACCCCGGAGCACCTCTAGGTCGAAGCCCTGGGTATCCATCTTCAGATAGACGCGCGGTTCGGCGATCCCGCTGGTGACGTCGTCGAACACGTCCGCCAGCCGGTGGACCGCCACCTCCTCCGTCGAGGTCACCTTCGATTCGTCGGCGTACAGCTCGGCGGCGAGGCGCCCGGGCACGCGGAATGAGCTGAAATGGGTGAAATTGGTGACGTTGATGGTGGCGCGGCCCTCGGTTGCGCCCAGCGCATAGGGCTCGACGACCCAGCCGGGATCGCGGGCCGCACTGGCACGAAGGTGTCGGACGTTGTCCCGCACCGGCTCGAACGAGACGATTCGGCCCCGATAGCCCGTCCCGCGCAGCCAGCGGCCGTACTCACCCTGACGGGCACCGACGTCGAACACGCAGTTGATCCGGTAGAGGTTCAGCAGCTCGTGTAGGTGATAGGCGAGCATGTTGCCATCCGGCGCGGTCCGGACGATCTCGAATCCGGTGAGACGAACGGTGTTGCGCAGTCGGTAGGCAAGTGTGCTGGCCATTCTGTCCGTCCTTTGCACGATACGTCACCGGGCCGGTCAGGACGCTGACAAGCGCCGGGCGGCGATGGCTGACGGGTCGCCTGGTTCGGCACATTAGCGCGGTTCCGAATCCAGGTACAACGGCTGCTGGCTGTCAGGAAATGCATTGGTCGCATGTCCCCATGGGTTGGCCATCTTCTGGAAGACGGCGGCGGGCGCCTGGGCCCATTCGGCCCGTACGGGCGGTTTTGCCCCCGGGTGGGCCCGTCGCCGCTTGACCGGCCCGGTCGGGGGTAGCCTCGCGCGGTGACCCTGCGCCCATCCGCCGCGCCGAGCCTGCCGTGACGAGCGCGGGCGCGCCGCGCCCGCCGACGCCGGTGCGGGTGTACTGCCGACGGCTCGCCGGGCTGCTGGTGCTGGACCCGAACGGCGACCAGGTCGGCCGGGTCCGCGACGTCGTGGTGACGCTGCGCCTCGGACACGCCCCGCCCCGGGTTCTCGGGCTCGCCGTCGAGGTCCAGCATCGACCGATCTTCGTGCCCATCAACCGGGTCACCGGGGTCGAGTCGGGCGCCGTCATCCTCTCGTCGGCCCGGCTGAGCTGGCGCCGGTTCGCGCAGCGTGCCGGCGAGACCCTCGTCCTCGGTGAGCTGCTCGACCGCAGGGTCGCCCAGGTGGCCACCGGTCGGGAGGTGACGGTCCTCGACGCGGCGATCTCGCCCGTCCGGGGCGGCGAGTGGATCCTCGACCAGGTCGCCGTGCGGGTGGGGCGAGGCCGGCGTGGCGAGGTGCACACCGTCGCCTGGGACGAGGTCGGCGGGCTTTCACTGCCTGAGGACGGCCAGGGCGCGGCGAACCTGCTCGCCGCGTTCKAGAAGCTGCGGCCGGCCGACCTGGCCTCGATGCTGCACGACCTGTCCCACAAGCGGCGCGCGGAGGTCGCGGCGGCGCTGGACGACGAGCGGCTCGCCGACGTGCTGGAGGAGCTGCCCGAGGACGAGCAGGTGGAGCTGCTGGGCGGGCTCGCCGACGACCGGGCGGCGGACGTGCTGGAGGCGATGGGACCGGACGACGCCGCCGACCTGCTCGGTGAGCTGCCGGAGGAGGACGCCGAGCGCCTGCTCCAGCTGATGGAGCCGGAGGAGGCGGCGCCCGTCCGCCAGCTGCTGCGCTACGCCGACGACACCGCCGGCGGCATGATGACCAGCGAGCCGGTCATCCTCGCTCCGAGCGCGACCGTCGCCGAGGCGCTCGCCCGGGTGCGGGCGCCGGAGCTGTCACCGGCGCTCGCGGCCCAGATCTACGTCGTGCGCCCGCCCTACGAGACACCGACCGGGCGCTACCTGGGCCTGGCGCACTTCCAGCGGCTGCTGCGCGAACCGCCGTCCACGCTGGTCGGCGCGGTGATCGACATCGACACCCGGCCGCTGCGGCCGGACACCCCGCTCGCCGACGTCACCCGCTACCTGGCCTCGTACAACCTGGTCGCCGCGCCGGTGCTCGACGACGCCGGCCGGCTGGTGGGCGTGGTGACGGTCGACGACGTCCTCGACCACATCCTCCCGCCCGACTGGCGCGAGCGGCAGCTCGCCGACGACGCGGCGGAGTACGGCGCGTTCCACGGGCCGGACGATGACGAGCCGGACGGCCGGGAATCGGAGCTGGACGAACGGGGGCCAGAGCCGGATGACCGGGGACCGGAGYCGGGAGGAGCCGGCCAGGACCAGCCGGGTCCCAGCTAGCGGTCAGCCCCGCCCTCCCAGCGGAACCCCGCCGGCGGAACCCCGCGACGCCGGCCGAACCCCGCGACCGCTCAGGTAAGGGAACCGCGGCAGAGGGTCAGGACCGCGAGCGCGATCTCGACGCCGCGCGGGCCCAGCTCGTCRGCCCACGCCGCGATGATCTCGTTCTCGCGGCCATGTTGCACGCGCGGTCCGCCGTCGGCGCTGCGCAGGGCCTGGATCTGCCGGGAGATGTCCCGGCGGACGGCGACCAGGTCACGCAGCTGGACGTCGAGGTTGTCGATCAGGCGACGGCCCTCGTCGATCGAGGCGATGGTCGGCGCCGTCGGCGCGGCCGAACCGGCGGCGAGGGTGCCATCCAGGCTGGCGTCCACGGTGTTGCTCACGGGGAACCTTTCGGTCTGGGCTCAGCACGGCCCAGGCACGAGAAAGGCCCGGGGCGTCCGGGCCATCGGTCTGTCTACTGCGCAGGTCAGCGGCACAGGGGGGACCGAGCCCGGCCCCCATAAAACTGGCGCGATGCGTCGTGCACGGACTCGTGCACGACAGCGACTGCGCTGCGCTCCATGCGGAGCAGCATGCCAGGCTGTAGCCGTTACGTCCAGTTACAAAGCGTGGTGCTGCTCCACCGCGGCGGCCGCCGGGGATCCAGAAGTGTCGGTGCCGAGTGCCATGATCTATCCGCGACCGACCTTCGTGACCTGGCCCGCGACCCGCCCCACGCCAGGCTCCGCGGCCAGGCCGCGCGGCCTGGGTCCGCGGCCGAACGTGAGATCCAGCCCCCTGAACCCTGCCCCGCACCGGAGGAGTGAGCGCGATGGCGCAGCTGTTGCTGGATGAGATGCCGCGCAGGCTGTTCAGCTGCACGCCGACGAGGCTGGCCTCGTTCGAGGACTGCCCGCGCCGTTACCGGATGACCTACCTCGACCGGCCGGCCCCGCCCAAGGGGCCGCCCTGGGCACACTCCTCGCTGGGCGTGAGCGTRCACAACGCGCTGCACCGCTGGTGGGACGAGCCCGAGCCGGCCCGGACGCCCGGACGGGCCGCCGAGCTGCTGCGGGCCTGCTGGGTTCGGGACGGCTGGCGCGACGACGAGCAGTCGGCCGCCGCCCGGGAGCGGGCCGCCGCGATGTGCGAGCGGTACGCCACCGGGCTGGACCCGGCGATGTCGCCGCGTGCGGTGGAGCGCCAGGTGGCGACCCGTACCGACGTCCTGGCCCTGCACGGACGGGTGGACCGGCTGGACGAGCGGGACGGCGAGCTGGTCGTCGTGGACTACAAGACCGGTCGACGCCCGCCGGAGGAGGGCGACGCCCGGACGTCGCCGGCGCTCGCGCTGTACGCGTTCGCGTCCGAGCGGATGCTGCGGCAGCGCTGTCGGCGGGTCGAGCTGCACCACCTGCCGACGGGGCGGGTGGTCGTGGCGGAGCACACCGACGAAAGCCTGGCTCGGCACATCCGGCGGGCCGAGTCCATCGCGGTGGACGCGGTGGCCGCGACGGAGCAGCTGGCCGCCGGGCAGCCGGCCGATGCGGCGTTCCCACCCCGTCCCGGCCCGCTGTGCTCCTGGTGTGACTTCCGCCGCCACTGCCCCGAGGGCCAGGCCGCTGGTCCCGAGATCGCCCCCTGGGCGGGCGCGGAGCAGTTCGCCGCGGGCGACGGTGAGAACACGGGCAACCAGGCATCGGGCAACCAGGCACCGGGCGGGCAGACGCCGGGCTGACGGCCGACGCGGGTGCCGTCCCGGCAATGAGCACCGACTCGGTGGGGATGGCGGCATCATGGGCTGGTGGCCTCGAAGATTTCGCACTCGCAGCCGGCTCCAGTGGTCGGCGCCGCCCGGTTGTCGGCAAAGGCGGCGACGTTCACCGAGTCCGTCATCCGGGAGATGACCCGGCTGGCGGTCGCGCACGGCGCCGTCAACCTGGCCCAGGGCTTCCCGGACTTCTCCTGCCCGGTCGAGCTGAAGGACGCGGCGAAGGCGGCCATCGACGCCGACGACAACCAGTACGCCATCACCTGGGGTGCGCCCGCCTTCCGCGCGGCGATCGCGGCCAAGGTGGCCGGCACCTACGCCGGCTGGAACGTCGACCCGGACACCCAGATCTGCGTCACGTGCGGCGCCACCGAGGCGATGATCGCGACGATGCTCGGGCTCGTCGACCCGGGCGACGAGGTCATCCTGTTCGAGCCGTTCTACGAGAACTACGGCCCGGACGCGGTGCTGTCCGGMGCCGTGCCGCGGCTGGTGAAGCTGCGCGCCCCGGACTGGAGCTTCGACGAGGCGGAGCTGCGCGCCGCCTTCTCCGACCGCACCAGGGCCATCGTCATCAACACACCGCACAACCCGACCGGCAAGATGTTCAGCCAGGCCGAGCTGGACGTCATCGCCGAGCTCTGCCAGCGCCACGACGTCCTGGTCATCACCGACGAGATCTACGAGCACATCCACTACCTGGGTCCCGGCGGGCACGTGCCGCCGGCGACCGTGCCGGGCCTCGCCGACCGCACGGTGACGGTCAACGCGCTGTCGAAGACCTACGCGGTCACCGGCTGGCGGGTTGGCTGGACGATCGCCCCGGCGGCGCTCACCGCGGGTATCCGCAAGGTGCACGACTTCCTCACGGTGGGCGCCGCGGCCCCGCTCCAGGCCGCGGGCGTGGCGGCGATGGGCCTGCCGACGAGCTACTACACCGATCTCGCGGCCGCCTACCGGACCCGGCGCGACCTGCTGTGCGACGCGCTCACCGAGGTCGGATTCGGGGTCAGCCAACCCTCGGGCGCGTACTACGTGATGTGCGACACCAGCGCCCTCGACCCGGCCGGAGACGATGTCGCGTTCGCCCGGCGGCTGGTGAGCGAGATCGGCGTCGCGGCCGTCCCCGGCTCGTCGTTCTTCGCCGACCCGGCCGACGGCCGCCACATCATCCGGTTCGCGTTCCCGAAACGGGAGGAGACCCTGCGCGAGGCCGCCAGCCGTCTCCGCAAGCTGGCCTAGGCCAAAGTCGCTCCCCCGGAAGATCGGCTGGCGCCGACCTCCCGGGGACCCCTATGGCGATGATGGCGGAGCCTCGCGTGGCTGGAGGCCGTCAGACACGGCCTAGGCCAAAGGCCACGCGATGATGGCGGAGCCTCGCGTGGCCGGAGGCCGTCAGACACGGCCTAGGCC